>DATFDN010000161.1:0-17343 GCA_035252035.1 Acetobacteraceae bacterium
GGTCTCCCATGTAGCCGGACAGCACCGCGTCGCAGCCCGCCAGCGCCCCGCGCGCGGCGATGCCCTCGACCAAGGCGCTGATCGCGGCGCCCGTGAACACCTGCCCCGTCCAGGCGCCGTAGCCCGTGTGGTTGGAGAACTGGACCGTGTTGACCCCCCACACCTCGGCACCCAGGCGTTGGAGCGGGAATATCGCGGCGGCATTGCCGACATGGCCGTAGGCGACCCAGGACTGGATCGACAGGATGTTCATTCCGAGCCGCCCGCCACGGACTCGGCTTACGCGGTGCGCCCGCCATCCACCGGCAGCAGCACGCCAGTGATGAAGCTCGAACTGTCCTCCGCGAGCCACAGGCAGGCATTGGCGACATCGGCGGGCGTGCTCATCCGCCCGAGCGGGATGCTGGCGAGGAAGCGTTCGCGCAAGGCCGGCGTGTCCTCCCCGCCCATGAAGTCGGCGACCAGGGCGGTCGCACCGATCACCGGGCAGACCGAGTTGACGCGGATGTTGTCCTTGGCGAGTTCCAGCGCCATGGCCTTGGTGATGGTGTTCACCGCGCCCTTGGTGCCGTTGTACCAGACCAGGCCGGGGCGCGGGCTGATGCCGGCGGTGCTGCCGATGTTGATGATCGACCCGCCGCGCCCTTGCTGGCGCAGGACCGGGATCGCCTCCAGCGCCATCCAGTAAATGGACTTCACGTTCACCGCGTAGATGCGGTCGAAGGTTGCCTCGTCCACGTCCAGCATCGGCTGGTTGCGGTGGGTGGTGCCGGCGTTGTTCACCACGACATCCAGCCCACCGAACTCCCGCACGGCGGTCTGCACAATCGCTTTCATGTCGGCGCGCTTGCTCACGTCCCCACCAGCGGCTACCGCGCCGATCTCGCCAGCGAGGCGCTTGGCCCCGTCCAGGTTCAGATCCGCTGCGACGACACGCGCCCCCTCCGCGGCGAACCGCCGCGCGATGCCCTCCCCGAAGCCGCTTGCCGCTCCGGTCACGATCGCGATCTTGCCTTGCAGCCGCATGAGTTCCCCTCCGTTAGAGCGACGCTAGAGGCCCTTCCTCCGCCCCGCAACCTGGAGATCCGACCCATGGCTTCCGCCACGCGCCCCCTCGCCATCGTCACCGGCGCTTCAACCGGCATCGGCTACGAGCTTGCCAAGTGCTGCGCCCAGAACGGCTATGATCTCATCGTCGCAGCCGACGAGCCAGCGATCAATGACGCCGCGCAGGCGTTCCGCCAGCTCGGCGCGTCGGTCGAAGCGGTGCAGGCGGACCTCGCGACCATGGCGGGAGTCGACAAGCTCCACGCCGCCGCCAAGGGCCGCCCGGTTGAGGCCCTTTTGGCCAACGCGGGCCGGGGCCTGGGAAAGGGCTTCCTCGACCAGGACTTCAATGACGTGCGGCGCGTCATCGACACCAATATCACGGGCACGCTCTACCTGATCCAAAAGGTCGGGCGAGACATGCGCGCGCAGGGACGCGGCCGCATTCTAATCACCGGCTCGATCGCCGGCTTCATCCCAGGCACCTATCAGGCTGTCTACAACGCCTCCAAGGCGTTCCTGGACTCCTTCTCGTTCGCGATCCGCCACGAGCTGAAGGACACGGGCGTGACCGTCACCTGCCTGATGCCCGGCGCGACCGAGACCGAGTTCTTCGAGCGTGCCGACCTGATGGACACCAAGATCGGAACCGCGAAGAAGGATGATCCCGCCGATGTCGCCAAGGCTGGGTTCGATGCCATGACGCAGGGCAAGGGCGACGTGGTGACGGGCTGGCACAACAAGCTGCAAACGGCGATCGCCTCGGTAACGCCATCGGACATACTCGCCGAGCAGCATCGCAAGATGGCCGAGCCGGGGTCGGCGAGTAGGTAGGCGGTTCCTTGCTCCCCCTCCCCCAACTCCCTCCCGCAAGGGGAGGGGGCTTGTAGCACGACTCCCCTCCCCTTGCGGAGGGGGAGGGGTTTCATCCGATATCAACGCATCGCGCCCAACTTATCCATCAACGCCGCCGTCGCTTCCACGCAGGCACGGGTCGGTTCGTCGTCGGCGCACTTCACGTCGATCATGTTGTTGCCACGGACGAAGCGGAAATGCGCGGCCTTCGAGGGCGACTCCGGATGGTGCATGTGATGTTCCATCATTTCGTGCATCATTCCGCCCATCTCACCACCCGGCGGCGGGGGTCGGTGGGCAGCCCCTGGCCCACCCATAGGGCCAGACGGCCCGCCAGGGTTGGGCTGGGTCATGGGCGCGGGGGGTGAAGTGGGCGGCGGAACCGTCCCCTCGGGGGCAGGCGGAGCCTGCGCGAAAGCGAAACCGGCCATTCCCACGATCATGGCGGATGCCATGACGAATGACTTCATGCTTGTCCTCCCTTGTGTTTCCGCTGGCCGCATGACGTGGCGGCCCTACGTGAACGTCGCGCCTCCCCCGGCGGTTCGTGATTGCATCGATGTAGGGGGTGCTTTGCACAGCTCGTCTAGGACGCTAGAAGGCCCGCCTTGGGCAGCCGGTCGGAATCGGCCGCCCCGCACTCCAGGAGCACAGCATGAAGCCCGGCGTTCATCCCGAATATCACGAGATCACCGTCGTCATGACCGACGGCACGCAGTTCACCACCCGATCCTGCTGGGGCAAGCCGGGTGACACCCTGCGCCTCGACATCGATCCGAAGTCGCACCCCGCCTGGACCGGCCAGCAGCGGATCATCGACACGGGCGGCCAGGTGGCGAAGTTCAACAAGAAATTCGCTGGGCTCGGGCTGAAGCGGTAGCGCCGTCCGCGCGGGCTGCGGCCTTGAACCGCCGCGCGCGGGCACCAAATCTTGTGCGTCCGGAGCGCCTTCGGGGTTCCGGGGCCTGAGACGCGGTCGGCCCATCCGGGCGACCCGACCGAAAACCTTGCTTTTTGGAGGTTTGTGATGACGACTGTCGATTTCGCGCCGCTGTTCCGCACTGCCATCGGCTTCGACCGTCTGGCGCGGCTCATGAACACCGCAGCGGCGAGCGCGGAGGCGCCTGCCTATCCACCCTACAATATCGAGAAAACTGGCGAGGACACCTACCGCCTGACCATGGCGGTGGCCGGATTCCGGCCCGAGGATCTCGAACTGGTCGTGAAGGAGAACACGCTCGTGATCTCCGGCCGCGTCAACCAGGAGACGCAGAAGGCCGAGGTGCTGTATCGCGGCATCGCCGGGCGCGCCTTCGAGCGGCGCTTCGTGCTGGCCGACCATATCGTGGTCGAGGGCGCGGACCTGCAGAACGGCCTCCTGCATGTCGGGCTGAAGCGGGTCGTGCCAGAGGCGCTGAAGCCTCGCCGCATCGCGATCGGCACCGCCCCGCAGGCGGAGACGGCGCAGATCGCCAACGACGCGACGACCGAGGCCAAGGCCGCCTAACGGTCCGCGATCGGGGTATGGAACGGAAGGGGCCGGGCAACCGGCCCCTTTTTGCTGCATCGGAGGGGGTATGCCGCTGCTGATCTTTGGGCTCGGCTATGTCGGCAGGGCGGTCGCGGCGGCATGTGAGGAGGCCAGCGTGACCGGGACGGCACGACGGCCCGTCCCCGATCTGCCCCCCACCATTGCCCGTATCCCGCCCGAGGAAGCGGTCCGCGCTCTCGCGACCGCAACCCACCTTTTGGTCACGGCGCCTCCCGGCGCGGAGGGCGATCCGCTGCTTGCCTTGGGCGGAGCGCGCGCCGCGCTCGCGCGATCACCGCTGCGGTGGATCGGTTATCTGTCCACCACTGGCGTCTATGGCGACCGAGGCGGGAGATGGGTGGACGAGACGACGCGCCCGGCGCCTGGTTCCGAGCGCACCGCCCGGCGCGTCGCTGCCGAGGCCGCGTGGTCGGCGCTCGCCGATCGAAGCGCGCTCGATATTTTCCGCCTGGCCGGGATTTATGGTCCCGGCCGGTCCGTCTTCGACGATTTGCGCATTGGGCGGGCGCGGCGGATCATCAAGCCGGGCCACGCCTTCGGCCGCATCCATCGCGACGACATCGTGCGCGCCGTCCGGGCGGCGATCGCCCAGGAACGCGGCACGGGCGCACGGATTCTCAACCTTTGCGATGATGAGCCGGCCGAAAGCGCCGTGGTGATCGAGGAGGCGGCGCGGCTGCTCGGCATCGCTCCGCCGCCGGAAGTGCCGTTCGCGGACGCATGGGCGACGATGAGCCCGATGGCGCGTGGCTTCTGGTCCGAGAACCGAAAGGTCAGCAGTCAGGCGACCAAGGCCGCGCTCGGCCTGTCCTGGCTCTATCCCACCTATCGCGAGGGGCTACGCGCCATCCTCGCCGCAGAGCGGGAGGAGTACCCGCTCTAGTAGCGCGAGGTCTTGGGGACGGGACAGGCGATGATCCCCGTCCTTGACCAGCGTGACCTGCACATCCGTCCCGCTCAGGCGCTCGGCGACGCGCAGCGCGGTCTCCCACGGCACGTCGGGATCGCGCTGGCCGTGCAGCAGGCGAACCGGGCAGTCGAGCGCGATCGGCCCGTCCAGCAACAGGCGCCTCCGCCCGTCCTCGATCAGGCGGCGGGTGATCGGATAGGGCTCGCCATACTGGCTCGGCACATGCAGCACACCCTCGCTCATGAGTTGCTCGCGCTCCCGCGGGGTCATGGCCTGCCACATGAGGCGTTCGGTGAAGTCGGGCGCGGCGGCGACGCCGACCAGGCCGGCAATACGGCCCGGCCGCGCCAAGGCGGCAAGCAGCGCGATCCAGCCCCCCATGGAGGAGCCGACCAGCACGAGCGGCCCTGGGGTGAGCGCGTCGATCAGGGTCAGGGCGTCCGTGGTCCACTGTCCGATATCGCCATCCTCAAACCGCCCGCCGCTCGCGCCATGGCCGGAATAGTCGAAGCGGAGCATGGCCTGTCCCCGCGCGGCGCAGAGCCGGGCCAGGTGGGTGGCCTTGTCGCCGGTCATGTCGCTGCGAAAGCCGGGGAGGAAGATGACGGTGGGGCTATTGCCGGGGGTGAGGGCGTAGGCGAGGCGGGTGCCGTCGCCCCGATCCAGTGTGTCCGAAATCATGCTGGAGGCTCACAAACCGAAGAAGATCCAGTCGAGCGCGCGATTGATGTCATCGCGATACTCGCGCAGGCTGCCGACAGGCTTGCCCAATCGAGACGCCAAAATGCTTCCCATCATCGTGAGTAGGATAATGTACTCGGCGCCTTCGTGACGAACATCGACCAGGGCACGATTGGGCGGCCCCGCGAGTGGCGGGACAGGCCGGGCGAGCGGTGCCACTAGCCGATCCTGCCCGCCGACCGCATCGGATTGCAGCACAACCACCAACGGAAAATCCCGGCGCGACCGCCCGTTCGGGTTCACATGCAGGTCATGCCGCATGGTCGGCGCCGGCATCCGCCCCGGCGTCGCTCGTCCAGTCGTCGAACGGCCGGCCGTAGCGCGCTACGTAAGCGGACGCGCGCTCTCCGGCGTCTTTCAACTCCGCCCTGATTCTCTTCTCTTCCAGCTCCGTGTAAGCACGGGCAACCGCCTCCTCGGCCAGTCGAGAGATGTTCAGGCCAGCCGCCGCGGCCTTGGCCGCCAGATCCTGGTTGAGTGTGATACTGACGGTCTTTCGCCGGGCATTCGGGTCGAAAAGCGGGGTCCGCATAGCAGGTCTTCCAAGGGTAATTGGACGCCGGTAGCTTTGCCCGTATAAGGCGCCGAGCGCAAGCGCGACATGGCTCAATGAGTTCTCCTGCCATCCTCCAAGTCCTTCCCTCCCTCGGAACCGGCGGGGCCGAGCGCAGCGCGGTGGAGATCACCGAGGCCCTCGCCCGCGTCGGCTGGGACGCGCTGGTGGCGAGCGCCGGGGGGCGTATGGTGGCGGAGGTGGAGCGCGCCGGCGGGCGCCATGTCGCGCTGGGCCTGACCACCAAGAACCCTCTTTCTATCCTGCGCAATGCGCGGGCCTTGGCGCGGCTGATCGCAAGGGAGCGCGTGAGCGTTGTCCACGCCCGCTCCCGCGCGCCAGGCTGGTCGGCGTTCCTGGCCGCGCGGCGCGCACGGGTGCGCTTCGTGACCACCTATCACGGCGCCTACGGCGAGGATCTGCCCTTCAAGCGCCGTTACAACGCGGTCATGGCGAAGGGTGAACTGGTGATCGTGGCCAGCCGCTTCATGGCGGAGCTAGTGGAGCGCCGGCACGGCATCGATCCGGCGCGCATCCGCCTGATCCCGCGCGGCATAGACCCCGACGTGTTCCATCCCGCGATCCGCCGGGAGCGGGTCGAGCACCTGCGCCGTGCCTGGGGTCTGCCCGAAGGAGCGCCGGTCGTCATGCTGCCCGGCCGACTGACCGGCTGGAAGGGGCAGGGCGTCCTGATCGACGCGGCGGCACGCCTCGCCCGCTCCGACGCGCGCATCGTGCTCGTCGGCTCCGACCAGGGCCGCACCGCCTATTCCGAGGGGCTGTGGCGGCGGGCGGCGGCGCTCGGGTTGGCCGACCGGCTGCACCTCGCGGGCCAATGCGACGACATGCAAGCCGCCCTGCTCCTCGCTGACGTGGTGATCCACGCCTCCACGCAGCCGGAGGCGTTCGGGCGGGTGGTGATCGAGGCGCAAGCGATGGGACGGCCGGTCATCGCCGCAGATCTAGGCGGCCCGGCCGAAACGGTCGAGGATGGCGCGACCGGCTGGCTGGTGCCGCCCGGCGATCCGCTGGCCCTCGCCGCCGCCATCGATCGCGTGCTCGCCTTGTCCGAGGCGGCGCGGCAGGCGGTCGGTGCGCGGGCCAGGGCAGCCGTGCTCACGCATTGCACGAAAGCTGCCATGCAAGCCGCCACGCTCGACGTGTATCGCGAAGTGCTTGCGGCCAAGCCCGCCTGACCCCATAGACGCAAGCTTACCCAGGAGCTGTCCGCCCATGCCCGCCATTACCTTGCCCGACGGAACCGTTCGCCGCTTCGACGGCCCGGTGACTGGCGCGGCGGTGGCCGAGGCGATCGGGCCGGGCCTCGCGCGCGCCGCGCTGGCGATGAAGCTCGATGGCAAGCTGGTCGATCTCGCGACGGAGATCGGCCACGACGCGGCCGTGGTGTTCGTGACGCGCCGTGACCCGGAGGCGCTGGAGCTGATCCGCCATGACAGCGCCCATGTGCTGGCCGAGGCGGTCCAGGCGCTCTATCCCGGCACGCAGGTCACGATCGGGCCGCCGATCGAGAACGGCTTCTATTACGACTTCGCCCGCAACACGCCGTTCACCCCGGAGGACTTCCCGGCCATCGAGGCGAAGATGCGCGAGATCGTCGCGCGCGGCGCCCCGTTCCGCCGCCAGGTGGTGGACCGCGAGGAGGCCATCCGCTTCTTCGAGGAGAAGGGCGAGAGCTACAAGGCCGAGCTGATCCGTGACCTGCCGGAGGACGAGACCATCAGCCTCTATTCGCAGGGCGACTGGATCGACCTCTGCCGCGGCCCGCACATGCGGAGCACGGCCGACGTTGGCTCCGCCTTCAAGCTGATGAAGGTCGCCGGCGCGTATTGGCGGGGCGATCACCGCAACGCCATGCTGAGCCGCATCTACGGCACCGCCTGGCGCGACCAGAAGGAGCTGGACGCCTATCTGCACCAGCTCGCGGAGGCCGAGCGGCGCGACCACCGGCGGATCGGCAAGGAGATGGACCTCTTCCACTTCCAGGAGGAAGCGGCCGGAAGCGTCTTTTGGCACCCGAAGGGCTGGCGTCTTTACCGCACCATCGAGGCGTATCTGCGCCGCCGCCTCGACGCAGCCGGCTATCAGGAGGTCCGCACGCCGCAGCTCGTGGACCGCTCGCTGTGGGAAGCCTCCGGCCACTGGGAGAAGTTCCGCGAGCATATGTTCATCGCGAGCGTGGAGGACGAGAACAAGACCTACGCCCTGAAGCCGATGAACTGTCCATGCCACGTGCAGATCTTTCGCCAGGGCGTGCGCAGCTACCGCGAACTGCCCTGGCGGATGTCGGAGATGGGATCTTGTCACCGCTACGAGCCCTCGGGCGCGCTCCACGGCTTGATGCGGGTCCGCGCCTTCACCCAGGATGATGCCCACATCTTCTGCACGGAGCCGCAGATCGCCCCCGAGACGGCAGGGTTCGTCGGGCTCCTCTCGACCGTCTATCGGGACATGGGCTTCGACAGCTTCCGCGTTAAGTTGGCCGACCGGCCGGCGCTGCGCGCCGGCTCCGACGAGGTCTGGAACAAGGCGGAAGCCGTGCTGCGGGAAGCCTGCGACCTTGCCAAGGTCGAGTACGAACTCAACCCAGGCGAAGGCGCCTTCTATGGCCCCAAGCTGGAGTTCGTGCTGCGTGACGCGATCGGGCGCGACTGGCAGTGCGGCACGCTCCAGGTCGATTACATCCTCCCCGACCGCCTCGACGCCGAATATGTCGGCGAAGACGGCGCTAGGCACCGCCCGGTGATGCTGCATCGGGCGATCTTCGGCAGCTTCGAGCGGTTCCTGGGCATCCTGATCGAACACTACGCCGGCCGCTTCCCGCTCTGGCTCGCTCCGGTGCAGGTGGTGGTCGCCACCATCGTCTCGGACGCCGATGACTTCGCGCGGGAGGCAGCGGAGGCATTGCGGGCTGCCGGGCTGAGCGTCGAACTTGATCTTTCGAACCAGAAGATCAACGCCAAGGTGCGTATGCATAGCGTGGCGCATGTGCCGGTCCTGGCGGTGGTCGGGCGGCGCGAGGCCGAGACGCGCAGCGTGGCCCTGCGCCGGCTGGGGAGCGACGCGCAACAGGTGCTATCGCTGGAGCAAGCGGTCGCCCATCTTGCGGCCGAGGCGGCGCCTCCCGATCTCGCGCGGTTGGCGCCGGCCGGCAGCCGCCAGGCCGCTTGATCGTCGGCCCGCGGAAAGTCAGGATAGGGCGCCACCTTTCCAAACAGAGACAGGAGCAAGACCATAGCCAGAGGACCGATGACTGCCCCGCCCACGCGCGAGGGGCCTCGCGTAAACGAGGAGATCAGATCCGCCCAGGTGCGGCTGATCGATCAGGATGGCGAGATGCTGGGCGTGATGTCCGGCCGGGATGCGTTGCAGAGGGCGTTCGCCGCTGGGCTTGACCTGGTGGAGATCAGCCCCAACGCCGATCCTCCAGTCGCCAAGATCCTGGATTACGGTAAATACAAATACGAGCAGCAGAAGAAAAAGAACGAACAGAAGAAGCGCCAGAAAGTCATCGAGATCAAAGAGGTCAAGGTCCGCCCCAATATTGACGAGAACGACTATCAGGTGAAGATGCGCGCCATGAGGTCGTTCATCGAGGAGGGCGACAAGGTCAAGGTGACGCTTCGCTTCCGTGGCCGCGAAATGGCGCACCAGGACATTGGTATGCGCGTGCTGGAACGCATCCGCCAGGAGATGGACGGCCTTTCCAAGGTCGAACAGATGCCGCGGATGGAGAACCGGCAGATGATCATGGTGCTGACCCCGCGCTAGCCGGCCTGGGCGTCGTGAGGACGCTGCTGATCGTGTTCCATTCCGCCACGGGCGGCACACGGCAGATGGCGGAGGCCGCCGCGCGCGGCGCGTCCGCCGAGCCCGAGCTGCGGGTGCGCCTCTTGCACGCGTCGGAGGCGTGCGCCGCCGATGTGCTGGAGGCGGATGGCTACGTATTCGCCGCGCCCGAAAATCTCGCGGCACTCGCCGGCCTGATGAAGGACTTCTTCGATCGCACGTACTACCCGGCGCTGGACCGCATCAATGGCCGGCCCTACGCGGTGCTGGTCTGCGCCGGGAGCGACGGCCGCAACGCCGCGCGCCAGATCGCACGCATCGCCACTGGCTGGCGGCTGCGGGCGGTCGTTGATCCGGTCATTGTATGCACCCACGCCCAAAGCAAGGAGGCGATCCTGCGGCCCAAGGTGATCGGCGCCGACGACCTCCGCCGCTGCGAGGAGGTTGGCGCCACCCTCGCCGCCGGGCTGGCGATGGGGATATTCTAGGGTCGTTTCATCAAACTGGACGGAAGGCGGAATGCGCTGGGCTTTTCCGCCCTTGTGGGAGACGCCGGGGAGGGATGGGAGCGGGAGAGCGATCTTGGACTGGAGTCGAACCGTCGAAGACTACTATCCCGTGTCTCCTAGACCACGTTGGGGCCACGGGCTGCCCGTTCATCCGCGGATCGCGGCGGTTCTGGAACAGCGGCGCCACGCCTACGAAGACGCTCTCACCACCCTGGCCGAGCACCACGAGGCGCTGCACCTCATTCCGCTTGATCCCGACCCGTTCCGGCCCACTCCATTCTGGAACAATATCTTCTTCAGCACCCTGGACGCGGCGTCACTGGTCGGCTTCCTTCTCTCGCGGCAACCGCGACGCTACCTTGAGATCGGATCGGGGCATTCGACCTTGTTCGCGCGATATGCAATCGCGCATGGCCGCCTCCAGACCACGCTCGCCTCCATCGACCCGAACCCGCGGGCAAGCATCGATGCTCTGTGTGACCACATAATCCGCCTGCCCTTGGAGCAATGCGACCTGGCAATCTTCGACGATCTGGTCGCGGGCGACGTCCTGTTCTTTGACGGGTCGCATCGCGTGTTCACCAACAGCGACGTGACGGTGTTCTTCTTCGATATCCTGCCCCGGCTCAAGCCCGGAGTCCTGATCCATCTCCACGATATTTTCCTGCCCGCTGATTACACCCCCGCATGGAATCGCCGGTTGTACTCCGAACAGTACCTGCTGGGCGCGATGCTGCTCTGCGCCGCGCCGCCATTCAGCGTTGTGCTGCCCAACTACTTCGTGTGCTCGGACCCCGCCTTGAGCACTCGTGTCCACGACCTCTTTAGGAACGATTCCGGGCCAGGCATCCCGTTCCGGTACAACAACGGCGCTGGTATCCCAGGCGTTTCATTTTGGATCGAGACCCAGTCCTGATCCGTTTCACCCCCTCGGTCACTCGGCCAAGGCGCGCATCTCGGCGTATAGATCCGCTTTCGCCTCGAACCCAATTCCCGGCAGGTCGGGCAAGGTCACGTACCCGCCCTCGACGCGCGTGCCGTCAGGAAAGCCGCCGTAGGGCTGGAACACCTCGGGATAGCTCTCATTGCCCCCCAGCCCCAGGCCAGCGGCGATGTTGAGCGACATCTGATGCCCGCCATGCGGGATGCAGCGCCGCCAAGACCAGCCCGCCTCCTTAAGCATCGTCAGGGTGCGCTGATACTCGCACAACCCATAGGAGAGCGCGCAGTCGAATTGCAGCCAGTCGCGGTCCGGGCGCATCCCGCCATAGCGGATCAGGTTGCGCGCGTCCTGATGGCTGAACAGATTCTCCCCTGTCGCCATCGGCCCCGGATAGAACTCCGCCAATGCCGCCTGAAGCTGGTAATCCAGCGGGTCGCCCGCCTCCTCGTACCAGAATAGCGGATAGTCGCGCAGCATTTTGGCGTACGAGATCGCCGTCTCCAGGCCGAAGCGGCCATTGGCATCGACCGCCAGTTCCGCCTCGCCCTCGATTTCCGCCAAGACCGCCTCGATTCGCCTCCGGTCCGCCTCGATCGGCTCGCCGCCAATCTTCATCTTCACGACGCTGTAGCCGCGATCGACATAGCTCCGCATTTCGGTGCGCAGTGCGGACAAATCCTTGCCGGGGTAGTAGTAGCCGCCCGCCGCGTAGACGAAGACGCGCGGATCGGCCGTGCGCCCGTGCCGCTCGGCGAGCCAGCGGAATAGCGGCTTGCCGGCGATCTTCGCCGCCGCGTCCCACACGGCCATGTCCAGCGTGCCGACCGCCACGGACCGGTCGCCGTGCCCGCCGGGCTTCTCGTTTCGCATCATCGCCGCCCAGACGCGGTCGGGATCGAGGTTCGCGCCCGCATCGTCCAGCAATGAAGCCGGATCGGCTTCCAGGATGCGCGGCGCGAACCGTTCCCGGATCAGCCCGCCTTGGCCGTAGCGCCCGTTGGAGTTGAAGCCGTAGCCGATCACGCGCCGCCCCTCGCGCACCGCATCGGTCACGACCGCGACCAGGCTCACCGTCATTTTGCTGAAATCGATATAGGCGTTGCGGATGTCGGAGCTGATCGGGCGCGTGGCCTCGCGGATGTCGGTGATGCGGACGGACATGCTCAGCCTCGCTCGGGTGGGGACAGCAGCGGCCGAAGCCCGTCTAGCACGACGCGCGCGAAATCGCGCCAGGCACCGGCCGCATCCGGCCCAGTGCCGGGAGGAGGCGGACTGGACAGGAAATGACGGAGGCCAGCGGCGATGCTGGCGGGGTCGGGGTCGCAGAGCCGAGCCAACGCCTCGCCGCCAAGCTGCTCGGCAAGGCCGCCCACGCGCGTGGCGAGAACCGGCCGGCCAGCCGCCAGCGCGGCGGCGGCAATCCCGCTTTGGCTCGCCTCGCGGTAGGGCAGCACCACCAGATCGGCCCACCCGATCAGCGCGCCCATATCCGCCTCCGGCACCCAGCGGTTCTCCACGGTCACGCCCGGCAATGCCCGCAGCGCGGCAAGGGCGGGGCCCTCCGGCCCCTGTCCAACGACGCGCACCGTCATGTCTGGCCGAGAGCCGAGCTGGCGCAGCGCCTCGGCCAGCAAATCGAGCCCCTTATAGGGCAGCAAGCGGCCGAAGCTGAGCACGCGCCGGGGACCGCCATGCCTGCCGGGCGGCTTCGCCACGCCGAAGTCGAAGGGGGGATGCCCGGCCCGCACCAGCGTCACGCCGGGCCGCAGCACGCCCTGCCCGCGCAACAGCGCCGCCACGTGCTCGCTCAACGCGATCACGCCCTCGGCGCGGCGGACCAGCGCGCGATTCAGCGGGAACAGCAGAGGGTAGCCGTCCCCCGGATGCGCCTCGGCGTCATGCACCACCACCGCGACCGGCACCCGCGCCCGGCGCAACGCCGCCAGCATGAGAAGGTCGGGGGGACCGGGCATGGCGCAAAGGGCGAGCGCGGGCGCCAGGCGGCGGACCCATCGCGCCGTCGCCGGCACGAATGAAGGCGCCTGGGTCGCGCGCCATGCGAGGCCGGGCACACTCCGGTAAAGCGGCAGGGCCAAATCGCATCGCGGCGCGTCCGGGGCACACAGGATCTCCGCCCCGGCTGACAAGGCCAGCGCGGCCTCGGTGTCCGGCAGCTCGGACAAGGCTTGGGCGAGGCAAGCGGCGAAACGCGGGCCGCCACCGCGCCGTCCCCACTGCCAAACCAGCACTTTCACGTCGGTACGGCCAGGCCGAGCGCCCGTAGCGCCTCGGCCAGAGGCGTGCCGCCGAGGCGGGCTCGCGCGGCAGCTTGTCCGGCTGCCCCTATGCGTGCCCGCAGCCCGGCATCGCCGGCCAGCCGAAGCAGCCACTCGGCCGCCTCTCCAATGTCGGGCTCCGCCCAGGTCGCGCCGGGCACGGCGTAGACCCCGCGCGGGTCGCGCGCCGGCACGAGGCGATAGCCGACCAGGGCGGCGCAGGAGTCATCCATGAACGTCATGTTCCCCGACCAGCCAGTGGCCACGACCGGCCTTCCCAGCAGCATCGCCTCGGCCGGCACCAAACCGAACCCCTCGCTGCGGTGCAAGGACAACACGATGTCCGCCACGTTCGTCAAAGCGTGCGCGTCCGCGACAGGCAAGGTGCGCGTCTCCAGGCGGATATTGGGCACGTCCGCGACCGCCGCCGCGAGTTGCGCGAAGTCAGCCGGCGCGTGCCCCGCATTGCCGATCTTGAGCAGGAGCAAACGATCGCTTCGCGTGCCGAAAGCCGCGCGGAACGCGGCGATCGCTGCCATCGGATTCTTGCGCTCCAGGGATGAGGCAAGGTTGAAAGCGACGAGCACGGTCAGCGCCTTCTCCGGCAGCCCGAACGCGGCGCGATCCAGCGCGGCGGGCACGGGCGGCGCCAGGGCCAGTGGGTGCGGCACGGTACGCACCCTGCCCGCCACCAGGGGCGCGATGGCGGCAGCCGTGAAGCCGGAGGGCGCCCAAGCTTCATGCACGAACCTTGCGCCGGCACGCCATGTATGGGCAGGCAGCGGCAGTTCCCACGCCCAGAACCCGACGACACGCCGCTCGCGTGCCAAATTGCGCGGCAATCGCGCAAGCACCAGGGGCAGCATCGGTGCATTGACATGCAGCACCAGCATGGCCCCCGGTGGGGCGGCCGCCGAGATCGAGGCCGGAACGTCGGAGCTATGCGCTGGCAACAATGGTCCTACGTCGAGCGGCCAGGACGCGACACCCATTTCATCGAGAGCGCGCAGCATGAGCCGCGCGCTCTCACCCAGACCCGAGGCGCGCGTGAGCTCCCCCGCAACAATAACGCCCCCACGTGCGAGAGGGGGTGGGTGCGTGATCCGTGGCGCAATCAGCGCCGCGGCGCTTGCCAGCGCACGCCGCCGTGGACCAGGCGGCAGGGCACGCCACGCGCGATGGAGGAGCGAGAGGGAGTCAGCCACGCATCAATCTTCTGAGTGGTAAATGAACCCATCCCCGGCGCATATCGAGCCGGGCATGGTTGCCGATATACGTCAGCCGTATAGACTGTCCACATGCAGGAGCAACCAGCAGGAAACGCCGACTTGCCCAATGCTAAGTTTCTAGCGTGGCGCTTGGAGCGTGGCACCACGCGCTGCGACGCCCTCATCCGCAAGCTTGCCCAGCGGCCGCGCGACTGATGCCGGTGGATTTCGCCACCCTGGTCGTGCCTCGCTTCGATGTGCGGCTGGCCCCGCCCGATCTGCGTCCCTGGCACGAAGGCAACACCGGAGTTCCCGGTTTCACGACCTGCACCGCCTCGCGGCCGGGTCCGCACGTTGCCGTGCTCGCGCTCTCGCACGGTAACGAGATCGCTGGCGCGGTCGCGCTCGACCGCTTGCTGCGCGGCGGATTTCGGCCGGTGCAAGGGCGGCTCACTTTTGGTTTCGTCAACTTGGCCGCTTTCGCCCGGTTCTCTCCCGAGCAACCGACGCTGTCTCGCTTCGTAGACGAGGACATAAATCGCGTATGGGATCCCGCGGTGCTGGACGGACCGCGACGGTCGAACGAAATCGCGCGGGCACGCGAGATCCGTCCGTTGATCGACACGGTGGATGTCCTGCTTGATCTGCATTCGATGCTGTGGACATCGGACCCGCTGATGCTGAGCGGCGGGACGGAGAAGGGGATACGGCTCGCACGCCATATCGGCGTGCCGGAGCTGATTGTCGCTGACCACGGCCACGCCGGCGGCCAGCGGTTGATCGATTATCCGCGTTTCAGCGACCCCGACACTCCCTTTGCCGCCAACCTGGTCGAGGCTGGCCTGCACTGGGAGCCGGAGACAGTGGAAACCGCACTGGCCACCATCGCCGGCCTGCTGCGCCATTGCGGTATGGCCCCGGAGGAGACCGCCTTGTTGCCGCCGCGACCGCGCCGAACACGTCCGCGCATCGCGCAGGTGACGCAAACCGTAACGGCCATGACCGGCAAGTTTTCGTTCGTCCAGCCTTGGCGCGGGGGCGATGTCATTCCACGCCGCAATACGCTCATCGCGCTCGATGGCGGCACCGAGATCCGGACCCCGCATGACGAGTGCCTGCTGGTCATGCCGAGCCTCCGCCCGAGCCGGGGCCATACCGCGGTGCGGCTCGCGAGGTTCCTGTGATCCCGCGACCGTGCACATGAGGAAGACGTGGTAACAAACGTGCGAATTTGTCTCATGCCGTCTCGCCGGCATCTGCTCGTCCAGTGTGCCTCGGCCTTCTCTCTCGCCGCCCTGCCCGCGCTTGCTCAATCCGGCAGCAATGCGCCTGACGTGGTTCCTGTGCGCGGCACCGTCGAGACGGCCAGCCCCGATGGGCTGGTGCTCCGATCGGCTCGCGGGCAGACTCTCGCCGTGCAGCTCACCGGGAACTGGCAGGCGCTTGCGGTCTTTCCATCAGCGCTCTCGGCAGTGAAGCGCGGCGACTTCATTGCGACTGCGACAGCGGGCCGAGGCAATCACGTCGCGATCCGCGTCCTGGTGATCCTGTCGCCGGCGCTGCGGGACGTGGGGCAAGGACACTACCACTGGAATTTCGGCCCGGCCTATCTCAGGGACGACGCCATCGTGGATGCCTTGGTGCTACAAGTCTATCGGAACGAGATCACCATTTCCTGGTCCGGGGGCGAGAAGCAGCTCGTGATCCCGGACGGCCTTCCGGTCGTGCGACTGGAGCCAGGCGATCGCGCCATGGTCGCGCCAGGGGCAAAGGTTTTCCTGTTCGCGACCCTTAATGGCGGCCATGCCTTGGCGCGGTATGTGCTGGTCGGCGCGAATGGGTTCACGCCGCCGATGTGAGCGACGGGATCACGGCTCCCGTTTCCGCTCTCGCAGGGCTTGCAGGGAGGCCCCGATCATACGGCGCGGCTCGTCGGCCTGCCAGGCTTCGGCAAACACCCCGATTCCCCGCCGCACAGCCTCGCCCGGCGTCAGCTCTTCCCAGTCGCCAATCAGCATCTTTTGCAACCTAACTGCCTGTGCGCCGGAAGCGAGTATCGCAGCGAGCAGCCGTTCGGTCCCGGCATCCAGCTCGCCGGCCGGCACCACCTCCTCAACCAGCCCCCAGGCGAGGGCCTGGGACGCATCTATCGTTTCTCCTGTCAGCAGCAACCGCCGTGTCCGGCCCCAGCCGATCAGCGCGGGCAATAGCGCCGCCTCGACCACCGAGGGCAAGCCGATCCGCACTTCCGGCATCCCGAACAGGGCTGTCTCGCTGGCGATCCGCAGATCGCAGCTCGCCGCAATTTCGAGACCAGCGCCAAGGACATAGCCCTCCATGCGCGCGATCACCGGCACCGGCGCGCGGCGCAGCGCGTCACAGGTATGATGGACGCGTGTGATGAAGGCCCGCGCTGATTCCGGGCCGGACAGGCCGGACATCTCGACAATGTCGGCGCCTCCGCTGAAGGCCCGCGCCCCGGCCCCGCGCAAGACCACGGCGCGCGCGCCAGGCTGGTTCCCAGCCGAAACGGCCGCTTGCGCGAGCGCCTCCAGCGTCGGGCTGTCGAGCGCGTTCAGTTTCGCCGCGCAATCGATCGTGATTGTGGCGATGCCGCGCGGGTCGCGATCCAGTTGGACTGTCATATTGGCCTCCGATGCCCATATCCGGTATACTTGTGAAACTGTCTGGCACGCGCTCGTGAAGGATCGCCGCGCGAACGGATCGAAACGTCGGCAGTTTATCCGCCACGTTATGTACCCCCAAGAATGTACTGAAGGGATGACGCGATGAGCCGAACCACACGAATCCTGGTCGCCTGTGCCGGGCTGGCGCTCCTTGCTGCCTGTGGCACAAGGCAGCCGGAGCGGACCTCGGGCGGCGCTTTAACAGGCGCGGGCACGGGGGCAGCGGTGGGCGCGCTGGGTGGTCCGGTCGGCGCG
>DATFDN010000162.1:0-3727 GCA_035252035.1 Acetobacteraceae bacterium
AGCCGGGACTGAACGAATAGAGGAACAGGAACGCGCCGAGCAGGTAGAGGGTGCGCGAGCGGAACACGGACAGCAGGCTGCGCAGGGTCCGCCTCAGTTCCGCGAGATTCGCCGCGCGCCGTTCCTCATCGACCAAGCGGGGAAGCACGAACAGCACGACGAGCGGCGCGACGGCGCTGAGCAGCGCGGCGACGCGCAATGCCGTTTGAGGGGGCAAATATTGCACCAATTCCCCACCTGCGACGGCGCTCGCCAAGCTGGCGATGCTGAACCACAGCCATTGCTGGTTGACGAAGGCGCCGCTCGCGCCGAAACGCTGGCCGCTTTCCACCAGCAGCGCGCCGCAAACCGTGCTGGCAATCGCCATCGCGTAGGTGGTGAGCGAGAGCCAAATGGCCATCGAGGCGGGTGCGGCGATCGCGGCGACCATGCCGTAAGCGACGGCCGCCACCGCGTTGGCGATCAGCAGGTAGGATTTCCGCCGGTAGCCGAACAGCGGGACGAAGTCGGAGACGATCCCATAGACCGGCTTGATGACCCAGGGCAGGGTGAAGATCGCGAGGAAGGCGGTGATCCGCACCGGCGTCCACCCGCTCTCCTTCAGGAAATAGGTCAGAGGCTGGGCGATGATGCCGACCCGCGCCTGGCCGATGCCCTCGACGACATAGACGATGGCGAACAGCAGCATGAGCCGGCCGATCCGGGGGTCGGTGGTGCCGGAGAATGGCTTAGGTGTCGGCACTCGTCACCAACGCCCCGTTGCGCGCCTCGTCCGGCAGGCACAAGGCGGCAAGCTTCGGCGCGACGGCATTGGGCAGGGGCAGATGGGCCTGGTCCTCGCCGGGGAACGCCGCCAGGCGCAGCCGGCTCGCCACTGGTCCCGGATCGAACAGGTTGACGCGTAGGCGCGTCGTCGATCCCACCTCGTCGGCCCAGGTCAGCACCAGATGTTCGAGTGCCGCCTTGGACGCTCCGTAGCAGCCCCAATAGGCTTTCGGCGCGCGCGCCCGCGCGGTGGTGACGAACACGGCACGGCCCGCTGGGGCGGCGCGGAGCAAGCCATCGCAGGTGCGGATCAGCCGCCAGGCGGCGGTGGCGTTCACGCCCATGGCCTCGTTCCATTCGGCGGGCAGCAAGTGCCCGACCGGGGCCAGCCGGCCGAGCGCGCCGGCGCAGTGGACCAGGATGTCGAGGCGGCGGAAGCGCACGCCGATGCTGGGGCCGAGCGCGTCCACCTGCTCGCTCTCCAGCAGATCGAGCGGCAGCAGCGTGGCCGCGCCGCCGGCCGCGCGGATGGCGTCATCGGTCTCCTCCAGCCCGCCTTGCGTGCGGGCTGTGATGACGCAGTGGGCGCCGAGGCGAGCCAGTTCGATCGCTGTCGCGGCGCCAATGCCGCGGCTCGCGCCGGTGACGAGGGCGACGGTGCCGGAGAGGGGGTCAGCCATCAATGTACCCAGTCTAGCGGTGCCAACCCCCTCTCCCCCCGCTCGCGGGGGGAGAGGGTCGGGGTGAGGGGGAGCGCGGAGACACCCTCGCCCCCACCCTCTCCCGCCAGCGGGAGAGGGAGAATGAGGCCGCGCCGCCGCGTTTGCCGTGGCGCCATCAGCAATGATCAGTCAGCAAGCTGGCCTGGCGCTCCGCGTTGTCGGCCTGGTCCGGCACGCCGATCGGATAGTCGCCGGTGAAACACGCATCGCAGTAGTGCGGCCGCGCCGGATCGCGGCCGTCCTTGCCCAGGGCGCGGTACAAGCCGTCGATCGAGACGAAGGCGAGGCTGTCGGCGCCGATCTGCGCCGCCATCTCCTCGACCGAGAAACGCGCCGCGAGCAGCTTGTCGCGCTCGGGCGTGTCGATGCCGTAAAAGCAGGAATGCGTCGTCGGCGGCGAGGAGATGCGCATATGCACCTCGCGCGCCCCGGCGTGGCGCACCATCTCGACGATCTTGCGGCTGGTGGTGCCGCGCACGATCGAATCATCGACCAGGATCACCCGCTGGCCTTCCAGCGTGGCGCGGTTGGCGGAGTGCTTCAGCTTCACGCCAAGGTGGCGAATCGTGTCGGTCGGCTCGATGAAGGTGCGCCCGACATAATGGTTGCGGATAATACCCAGCTCGAACGGGATGCCGCTCTCGGCGGCGTAGCCCATCGCCGCCGGCACGCCCGAATCGGGCACCGGCACCACGATATCGGCGGGCACGCTGGATTCGCGGGCCAGCTCGGCGCCGATGCGCTTGCGCGCCGCGTACACCGCCGTGCCCCCCACCATCGAATCGGGGCGCGCGAAGTAGATGTATTCGAAGACACAGAAGCGCTCCCGCTTGCGGCCGAACGGCTTGATGCTGTGGACCCCTTGCGCGTCGATGATGACGATCTCGCCCGGCTCGACATCGCGCACGAACGCGGCGTCCACGATATCGAGCGCGCAGGTCTCGGAGGCCAACACCCAGCCGGAGGCCGGATCGGTGCCGATGCGCCCCAGGATCAGCGGCCGCACGCCGAGCGGATCGCGCGCGCCAATCAGCGCCTCGTCCGAGAGCGCAACCAGCGAGTAGGCGCCGACCACCTGCTTCAGCGCGTCGATCAGGCGGTCGGGGACCGTGGAGTAGAGGCTGATCGCGATAAGGTGGATGAACACCTCGGAATCGGTGGTGGACTGGAACAGGCAGCCCCGCCGGACCAGGGAGCGGCGCAGGATATGCGCGTTGGTCAGGTTGCCGTTGTGCGCCACCGCGAAGCCGCCGAACTCGAAGTCCGCGTAGAGCGGCTGAACGTTGCGCAGGATTGTCGCACCCGTGGTGGCGTAGCGGTTGTGGCCGATGGCGCGGCTGCCGGGCAGGGAAGCGATGACGCGGGCATCGCCGAAATTGTCGCCGACGAGCCCCATTGCCTTGTGGGAGTGGAAGCGCGCGCCATCATAGGTGACGATGCCGGTCGCCTCCTGCCCGCGGTGCTGCAACGCGTGCAGGCCGAGCGCGGTGACAGCCGCGGCGTCGGGAACGTTCCACACGCCGAAAACGCCGCACTCCTCGTGTGGCTTGTCATCGTCCGGGGCCGCGACGAAGGCCATGCGGTTCTCTCCTACTGCCGTACTGGATGCGGCCCGGTCGCCCGTCCTTGCGGGACGGCACGCAACAGGGCGTCCGCGGTCGCCTGCCGCCCAGCCGGCGGTGCATAGATATGTGGCCGGAAGCGCGGGGGAAGGCGTAGACTTAGCCAGGACGCACCCTGGTAGACGGGGCCGAGCGCGCGCGCGCCCAGGACGGGCCGGGGCCAGTTCTCCACCGGCCCGACCAGCCATCCGGCGATGATATAGGCGAGGATGATCACCGCCGCACCCCGCGCGAGACCGAACACCAGTCCCAGCGTGCGATCGAGCCCGCCGAGCGCGGAGCCGCGCACCATGCGGGCGACGCGGTGGGAGATGACCAGCAGCACCGCGAGGCTGACCAGGAACAGCACGGCATAGGCGACCGGCTCGCCGAGCGCCGGGCGGTCGTGCATCCAGGATTCGAAGCGCGGGCGCAAATAGGGGGTTGCCCAGACCGCCAGCACGGCGGCGCCGACCCAGGCGCCGATGCCCAGCACCTCCCGCACGAAGCCGCGCAGGAAGGCGAGCAGTCCGGAGACGGCCAGCACCCCGGCAAGAACCGCGTCAACCCAGGTCATCGATACCCCTCCCCCCGACCCCTTCCCGCGAGGGGAGGGGGAGAAGAACAAAACACCCCTCC
>DATFDN010000163.1:0-3502 GCA_035252035.1 Acetobacteraceae bacterium
GGGGGCGGAGAGGGCCGGGGTGAGGTGGGGGATTCCAGAGGCGAGCCCGCGCGGGCATCGGTTTGGCGCGGTGCCTGGGGCCAAGGCCGGCTGCTGGGGTTTCCCCCACCTCACCCCGGCCCTCTCCGCCCCTAGGGGCGGAGAGGGAGTCGGAAAGGTCGCCGCATGAGTTCGCCGCGCGCTGCCTTCTCCCTCCGCGCCGCAACCGAGGCTGACGTTCCGGATGTGCTCCGCCTAGTGCGCGGACTCGCGGAGTATGAGCGGTTGCTCGACCGCTTCACCGCGACCGAGGCGGACTTCGCCCGCGTGCTGTTCGGCCCCCAGCCGCTCGCGCGCGCCTTGCTGGCGGAGGTGGCGCGGCACCCTGTCGGCATCGCGATCTGGTACTATATGCTCAGCACGTTTACGGCGCGGCCCATCCTGTTCCTGGAAGACATCTTCGTGGAACCAGCTCACCGCGGGAAGGGAATCGGGCTCGCGCTGTTCCGCCGACTCGCCCGCACCGCGCTTGACGAGAAGTGCTGGTCGATGGACTGGAACGTGCTCAACTGGAACCAGCCGGCGATCGACTTCTACCGGCGCATCGGTGCCCGGCCCGTGACTGACTGGACCGTGCAGCGGCTGGACGCGCAGGGCATCGCCGCGCTCGCGGAGGCATGAGGATAAGACTGTGGCCGATCAGAGCTTTGACATCATCGTTCTCGGCGGTGGCCCCGGCGGCTATGTCGCCGCCATCCGCGCCGCCCAGCTCGGCATGAAGGCCGCCGTGGTGGAGCGCGAGCATCTGGGCGGGATCTGCCTCAACTGGGGCTGCATCCCGACCAAGGCGCTGCTGCGCACCTCCGAGATCAACCACCTGCTGCATCACCTGGGCGAATACGGGTTCGCCGCCGACAACCCGCGCTACGACATCGGGAAGGTCGTGAAACGCTCGCGCGCCGTGGCCAAGCAGCTCTCCTCCGGCGTCGCGCACCTCCTGCGCAAGAACAAGGTGACGGTGTTCGACGGCGCGGGGCGCCTCGCCGGCAAGCAGACGCTCGCCGTCGAGAAGGACGGCAAGCCGGTCGCCACCCTGCGCGCGCCGCATATCGTGCTGGCGACGGGCGCACGCGCCCGCCAGCTCCCCGGCCTTGAATCGGATGGCAAGCTGATCTGGTCGTACCGCGAGGCGATGATTCCCCCCGCCATGCCGAAATCGCTGCTGGTGATCGGCTCCGGCGCCATCGGCATCGAGTTCGCGAGCTTCTACCGCAACATGGGCGCCGAGGTGACGGTGGTGGAGGTGCTGGAGCGCGTCCTGCCCGCCGAGGACGAGGAGATCAGCGCCTTCGCGGCGAAATCGTTCGAGCGCCAGGGCATGAAGCTGATGACCAGCGCCACGGTGAAGGCCGCGAAGAAGAACGGCGACAGCGTGACCGCCGCGATCGAGGCGAACGGCAAGGCCCAGGAGATCACGGTCGAACGCGTGATCTCCGCGGTCGGCATCGTCGGCAACGTGGAGAATATCGGCCTGGAGGGCACTGGCGTGAAGGTCGAGCGCACGCACGTCGTGACCGACGAGTACCTGCGTACCGGCGAGCCGGGCGTGTACGCGATCGGCGACCTTGTCGGCCCGCCATGGCTCGCCCACAAGGCGAGCCACGAGGGCGTCATCTGCGTTGAGAAGATCGCCGGGCTGAACGACGTGCATCCGATGAACGTGACCAACATCCCCGGATGCACCTACTGCCGCCCGCAAGTCGCCTCGGTGGGACTGACCGAGGCCAAGGCGAAGGCGGACGGCCACGAGGTGCGCGTCGGCCATTTTCCTTTCATCGGCAACGGCAAGGCGATCGCCATGGGCGAGCCGGAGGGCATGGTGAAGACGGTCTTCGACGCCAAGACCGGCGAGTTGCTCGGCGCGCACATGGTCGGCGCCGAGGTGACGGAGATGATCCAGGGCTACGTGATCGCCCGCACCCTGGAGAGCACCGAGGCGGAGCTTGCCGATACCATCTTCCCGCACCCGACCATCTCGGAGACGATGCACGAGGCGGTGCTGGACGCCTACAAGCGGGCGATCCACTTCTGAGGCGGAGCGTGCCATGGTCGAGAATGTCTCTTCCGCCAAGACGTGGGAGGCGCTGCGCGCCGATCCCATGGCGCGGCTCGTGGACGTGCGCACCGACGTTGAATGGGCTTCGGTCGGCATCCCCGACACATCGGAAACCGGGACCGATCCGATCCTGATTCCCTGGCAGGTCGCCCCGTCGATGCAGGTGAACGCGGCGTTCGTCGAGCAGATGCGCCAAGCCGGACTCACGTCCGAGCACAAGCTGTACTTCATCTGCCGCAGCGGCGCGCGCAGCATGGCGGCGGCGCGGGCGGCGATGGGCGCGGGCTTCGCGCACGCCTACAATGTCGCCGACGGCTTCGAGGGAGCCCCGAACATGCTGGGCCGTCGCGGCACGGTCAGCGGCTGGAAGGCCGAGGGGCTGCCCTGGCGCCGGCGCTGAGATCGGCTTACTCTGATCAAGGCGTGATGGGAGGAAGGACATGGCGGACGCGACAACGCTGGACCGGGACCGGACGGTGGCGGTGGCGAGTGGCAAGAGCCCGAAGGTGGTGCCGGGGCGCCGGGCTTTCTTCAAGTATCACGACCTCGGCGTGACGGATGGCAGCAAGGGTCATATGCGCGCCCAGATCACGCGCGCCGAACAGGGGATGTCCCAGCCGACCGGCTGGCATTACCACATTTGCGAATCGCAGTTCGTCTATGTGCTGAAGGGCTGGCTCGAACTGGAGTTCGAGGATGGCCCGGTGCGGCTGGAGGCGGGGGATTCGATCTACATTCCCGGCGGCACCCCGCACAATGAAAGCCGGACGGCGGATGAGTTCGAGATCCTGGAGGTTTCGGTTCCGGCCGAGATGAAGACCAAGGCTTGCGAGAAGCCGGCTGGGCGGGGGTAGGCGGGCGCAGCGGGCGAGGGTGGCATGGGTGAGCCCTCACCGCGACCTCTCCCGCTGTGCGGGAGAGGTGATCCTTTGTGCAGCATAGCGGGAAATTCTTCCACCTCTCCCGCTCGCGGGAGAGGTCGGCGAGCGGAGCGAGCCGAGTGAGGGTCGAGCGTTAGCACCTCGTTCACCTCCCTTCGCCACAATACCGCATGGCCAACCGCCATGCCCGGCATCTTCGCCATCGCCAGACCGATGCCGAGCATGTCCTCTGGCGGATGCTGCGCAACCGGCGCTTCCGAGGCCACAAATTCCGGCGCCAGCACCCGCTCGGCCCGTTCATTGCCGACTTCGCCTGCGTCGCCGCGCGCTTGATTGTCGAAGCGGACGGCGGACAGCACGCGGAGGCGGCCTTGGACACGAGCCGCACCGCCTGGCTTCAGGCACGCGGCTGGCGCGTGATCCGGTTCTGGAACACGGATATCTTTGCCAGCCCGGAATGCGTCTCCGACACGATCCTCGCGGCCCTCCGCGACCCCTCACCCGGCGCTGCGCGCCGACCTCTCCC
>DATFDN010000164.1:0-8351 GCA_035252035.1 Acetobacteraceae bacterium
AGAAACAGGAGGATCATGAATGCGTAAGCTGTTGCTGGCGAGCGCGGCTGTCCTTGGTGGCCTTGCTTCCGGCCAAGCCATCGCCCAGACCCCGCCGCCGGCCCCAGGGCCACTGCCGCCGACCTGGACCGAAGGGCCGCAGCCGACCGCGCCGAGCGGCATTGCCGGGACGAACTCCAACCTCAACGCGCAAGGCTTCTACACCAAGGGCCCGCTGCCGGCGCCCACGCCTGGCAGCATCGTGGTCCGCTTCAATGGGCGCGTGGTGTTCTACGGCTACGTCGAGAACCAGACCTCCGATCGGGTCGGCGGCCGCAAGGCGCAGCCCTATGGCACGCTCGGCTATCTCCGTCTCTATCCGGGCGTGGACGGCATGACGGCAGGCGGCCTGCGCTATGGTGCCGCCGCCGAAATCCGGATATCGCCCTCCTACTCCAACGCCAGCACAACCAGCAGTGGCGCGTCGGCCGCGACCTATGGGACAGGCAATACCTTCGTTCCCGCGGGCGGCTCCTTCACCTACGTCCCTGGCACCCAGCTCATTCTTCGCCGCGCCTTCGCCTATATCGGCGGCGAGTGGGGCGCGCTCCATTTCGGTCAGGACGATGGCCCGCTTGGCCTCTTGGATGCCGGTGTGACCACTTTCCAGACCTACAATGATGGCGGGTGGAACGATGACCTGAACGCCAACTTTGGATTCAACCTAGATATACCGGTGTTCCCGTTCCCCTCGGCCATTGGCAACGAATACGGCACGTCGAAGGTTGTCTATCTGTCGCCGCAGATCGCCGGCTTCGACTTCGCGGCCAGCTTCGAGCCGGACAGCAACCCGCTCAACGACACAATCGGCGGCGCGACGGCGTTCAGCCCGCAGCTCTCGACCGGCATCCTGCCGGGCGAGATCGCCCGGCGCCGCAACACCTACGAGGTCGCCGCCCGCTACCAGGGCGCGCTTGGCCCGGCTGGCCTCTATGTGATGGCCGGCTATGTCGGTTCGGGCGTCGTGACTCCTGGGGCAGGGGCGACCGCGCCGGTCAGCCGCTTCGACGGCCTTGGCGCCGAGATGGGCGGCATCGCGGTGAATTTCGGCGGCCTGCGCGTCGGCGGCTCGGTCTTGGCCGGGCGGATGAACAACCAAATGGCGCTCAAGGTCACGGGCGCGTCCAACATGTTCGGCTGGCTCGCCGGCGCGCAGTACACGCTTGGCCCAATGACAGTCGGCGCCTCCTACCTGAACGTCTTGAGCGCGGGCGCGCTGGCCGCCACTGGCGGGCCACTGCCGTCGCAGCGGCGCGAAGGCGGCATCAACGTCGGCGGCACCTACGTGATCGCGCCCGGCCTGCTCGGCTGGCTCTCCGCCACTTACGGCCAGCGCTACCAGGGCGGCTTCAACTTCAACACCGGCACCCTTGGGGCAGCCGGCAACAACGTGAAGTTCGAGGCGATCGCGCTCGGCGGCATGGTCCGCTGGTAAGGACGGTTCCGGCTTCGTGCCGGTCAGCGGCGGGGCCCGTCCCCGCCGCTTTTCTTTTGCGCGCCGGCCCGCTAGATCAGCGCTTCTCCGTGAGAATCGAAAAGCGCCCCATGCGATTAGTCGGCCGATTCTTTGACCCGCCTCGTCATGCCCGCGAAAGCGGGCATCCAGGCTCGCGCGCACCGGCTTCGGTGCCTTTCGCCTGGATTCCCGCTTTCGCGGGAATGACGGACACTGGGCCGGAGCATCGGCGGGCTCGTATGATTCGCCGAATCGCGCCCTTCGCCCTGCTCGCGCCGCTTGCCATGCTCGCCGCCTGCGGCGCGAACACCAAGCCCCCCGAGCAGTTGGCCGGCTACTTCGGGCCGGAGCCGGCCCCGAATGCCGGTTCGGTGTTCGGCGACCAGGGCCTGGTGTTCGGCATCGGCAAGGGCGTGAACCGTCAGCGCGATCAAACCGGCGGCTCCCTTGGAGTGAACGCCTATCTCTGGCGCGGGGCGCTGGACACGCTGTCGTTCATGCCGCTCGCCTCCGCCGATCCGTTTGGCGGGACCATCATCACCGATTGGTACTCTCCGCCCAGCGCGCCGGACGAGCGGTTCAAGGCCACTGCCTACATCCTCGGCCGCGAACTGCGCTCCGACGGCTTGCATGTGACAATCTTCCGCCAGGTATTCCGCAACGGGCACTGGGAGGACGCGCCGGTCAGCGCCGTCACCACCGCCGACATCGAGAACAAGATCCTGGACCGCGCCCGCTCCATGCGCGCCAACATGGTGGCGAGTCAGTAGCGGGTAGTCCGAAGTCTTGCCCACTCCCTCTCCGCCCTTGGGGGCGGAGAGGGTCGGGGTGAGGTGGGGGAAACACCAAGCGCTGGTGCGCGCCCCGCCATCCCGGTCGAGACCGTCGTGTGGGCCGCAGGCGCCGTTGCGTATCAGTGCCCTCGCGGGCGCCTCTGGAATCCCCCCACCTCACCCCGGCCCTCTCCGCCCCTAGGGGCGGAGAGGGAGTGGGGCTGCGCACCCACGCGCGTGCTCTGCCATTTCACCCCTCTCCAAGGGGAAGAGGAGAAGTGTGCGACAAACCGCTCCCCTTGTGGGAGGCCGCAAGGGGTAAGGCTACGAGAGAACGGACGCTACTTCATCGGCGAAAAGGCCGTCGGCAGCAGCAAGACCGACTGCATCTCCGCCAGCATCGGTCCGCCTTCGCGCAGGAACTCCCGCCACTTCGGGTCGCCCATCGCCTCGGCCCGCGCCTTCATGCGGATGTTGAGGTCGGGATAGGCCCAGAGATGCGCCACCTCGTTGGGCTGCGGCGCCTCGCCGGTCCACAGGCCGACGATGGGCGAGTACCGCTCGCGCGCCGGCAAATAGGATTCGAGCAACCGTGCCCAGCTCAGCGCCTTGCCCGGCTGGGTGCGGTAGATGCGCAGCTCGTACAGGTGCCCGGCCGCCTCGGGCGGCTTCATGTCGATGACCGGGCTCAGGAAGCGTATGTCCTGGCGGAGCATCAGCGGGATCACGTTCGGCACGTACTCGGTCCGCCACCGCTCGTTGCGGGCCAGCTCGCCGCGCAGCCGCGCGCGTTCGTCAAGGCTGTCGAAGCTCCAGAGATGCCAGATCTGGTTGAGCGATCCGAACTCCGAGACCCAGTAACCTTGCAGGACGCCGTAATCGTTGCCGCGCACCTGGCGGCCGACATTGGCGGCAAGGTCAAGATAGGCGGGCACCTTGCCCGGATGCAGCGTGTAGGTGCGCAGCTCGTGGATCACGTCCCGCTCTCCGTTCCTGATCGCTACGAATTCGCCCGGTCCAACTCCGCTTCGCTGATCCCAAGCTTGCCGGCCGCCTCGCGGAGCTGCGTCCAGGTCATGTCGTCCACCGGAATGCCCGAGGCCATCCGCTCGCGCGCCGTCCGGCGCTCCGGTTCTCCGGGCAGCAGGATCGCATCGAATCCCGGCGCGAGGCGGGAGGACTTGATGTGGGCGGTGGTGGCCGCGACCCCTTCGGCGACGGAACCCGGATCGTTCAGGCGGGCGAGATCCGTGACCACGGCGAACATGCTGTTCAGGATGCCGCCCTGACACGGCTCGCCGGCGCGCTTCCCGCCCGCGACCGCGCCGGCCATGATCTCGCACATCACGGCGAGGCCCGAGCCCTTGTGCCGGCCGAAGGTCAGCAGCGCGCCCGTGTGATCGTCGATGAAGCCGCGCGGGTCGGTGGTGGGGCGCCCCTCCGCGTCGATCAGGCATTCAGGCGGGACCGCGACGCCCTTGTTGCGCGCCACGCGGGCCTTGCCCGCGGCAATGGTGGTGGTCGCCATGTCGAGCACCACCGGCTCGGCGTTCGGGCCGGGCACGGCGGTGACGAACGGGTTGGTGCCGAGACGCGCCTCCCCGGCGCCGAACGGGGCGGCGATGTCGTGATGGTCGGCCACGTTCACGTAGCCGATGAACGCCATCCCCGCTTCCGCCGCCTGCTCGCCATACGTGCCGACCCGGCCGATATGGGCGCTGTTGCGCAGCCCGAGCACGCACGCGCCCAGTTCGCGGGCGCGCGCGATGGCGCGGCGGACCGCCTCGGCGGCCATGCGCTGACCGAAGCCGCGCCGAGCGTCGAGCACCAGCAGTGCGCCGAAATCGACGGCTGTTCCCAGCGTCTGATTCGGCACCAGCAGATTGTCCTGCAACAGAGTCACATAGCGCGGCAGCATCCCGACGCCATGGCTATCGTGGCCGGCGAGATTGGCGCGGATCAGATGGTCCGCGACTTCCGCCGTTTCGGCTTCGTCGCTGCCCATGCGGCGCACGATCAGGCTGGCGACGGCGCGGAGCTTGTCCGGGGTGAAGGTCGGCATGGAACCTTATTCCCCCGCGAGGCGCGTGGCGGTCACCGGCGCGGCGAGGCGCATGAGCGAGGAGATGTCCTGAGTACGGTCGATCGCAAGCACCGCGTCCGCCAGCCGCGCCGCGCGTTCGGCGCCCAGCACGGCGTCGGCGAGGCCCGCGAACTTGCCGCGCAGCTCCGCCTCGGTGAGGAAGTTCGCCGGCTCGCCCTTGGGAACGGTCACGACCTTGGTGAAATCCTCTCCCCGCGCGCGCACTGTCACCTTGCCGGACATATTGGCGGGGAACCGCGCCTCGATCTCCGGATCGAGCACGCAGCGCACCTTGGGCAGCAGACGGCGGATATCGGGGTCATCGAGCAGGGCATAGCTGTCCCAGCCCATGTGGCCCTTGGCCAGCGCGCAGGCGATGACGAAGGGACCGCTGAACTGGCCATCCACGACATTGCGTGGGTCGGCCTTCTTGTCCGCCGGCTCGCCGATCAGCAGCATCCCGGATTTGGGAAGGCCGAGCGTGACAGACTCGATCTCCTCGGCGCGGAGGCCATGCTCGGCGCGCAGCGCCAGCGCGGCGTCGATCCCGGCGTGGCCGTAGCGGCACGACGGGTAGGGCTTCACCGCCGTCGCCATCAGCTCGAACTCGCGGCCGAGATGGAGCAGCGCGCGTTCCGGCGTCGGGTCCGGGGCGTAGGCGCGCATGAAGCCGTGCCGCCCTTCAAGCGCCTGCGCGGCGCCCTTGAAGCCCTCGCGCACCAGCGTCGCGGCCATCAGCCCGTTCATCGCCGCCCAGCCGACCTGGAAACGCTTGGTCCAGGCGCCGTTGACGAGGAACTGGAGGCTGCCCGCGCACTGGCTCAGCACCGTGCCCATCGCCCCCGCGGCCCCCGCCGCGTCCAGGCCGAAGACGCGCGCGGCGGCGGCCGCCGCCCCGAAGGCGCCGCAGGTGGCGGTTGGATGAAAGCCGCGATCGTAGTGCGCGCCGGCGGGCAGGGCGAGCGCGACGCGGCATGTGACCTCATAGCCCGCGACGATCGCCGCCAGCACATCCGCGCCCGCCGCGCCCGCCATCTCGCCAGCGGCCAGGGCTGCGGGAATGACCGGAGCGCCGGGATGCAGGCTGCCGGCCGCGTGCGTGTCGTCAAAATCGAGCGAGTGGGCCAGTGCGCCGTTCAGGTACGCCGCGCCCGCGGGCGTGTAGCGCGCCGGGTCGCCGAACACGCCGGCGCTGCCGCCAGCCATGCCCATGGCGCGCGCGGCGGCCAGGAAGGAAGCCGTGCTCTCGGCGTCGTGGCGGGCGCGCACGATGTTGCCGACCAGATCGAGCACGAGGAAGCGGGCGCGGGCGACGACCTCCGGCGGAAGCGCGTCCAGCCGAAGTCCGGCGCTGAACGCGGAAAGCTCTGCGGTGACGCCTGCGCCCATCGGTCCCTCCTGGGTTGCCGGGGCACTCTGGCGCAAAGCTTGGGTGGAGGAAATACGGCGGCGTACTCGACTCCCTCTCCGCCCTGGAGGGGCGGAGAGGGTTGGGTGAGGTGGGGGCGGCGGCAGGAAGCGCCGTGCGAGGCGCGAGACATCGTAGCATCTGCGCTAGGTGTGATGTTTCCCCCACCTCACCCCGGCCCTCTCCGCCCCATGGGGCGGAGAGGGAGATCAGATTACGGACGCATCGCGCCTTGGGTGTTCACGTAAACCGCGTAAATCGACGTGCTGCCGCAGATATAGAGGCGGTTGCGGAGAAGCGCGCCGAAGGTCAGGTTGGCGACCGTCTCGGGGATGTGGATCTTGCCGAGCAACTGGCCCTCCGGGCTGTAGCAGCGGACACCGTCCTCTTTCGGATCGGCCCAGCCCATGCTGCACCACACATTGCCGTCCACGTCGCACCGCATCCCGTCTGTCAGCCCTGGCGCGAAGCCTTCCGCGAACACCCTGCCGTTGCTGACGGTGCCGGCATCGACATCGACATCGAAGACGCGGATATGGGCCGGGCCGCCTTCGGTGATGCCGCTATCGATGATATAGAGTTTCTTCTCATCCGGGGAGAAGGCGATCCCGTTCGGCTGCACGAAATCGTCCACGACCACCGTGATCTTCCCGGTCTTGCCATCGACGTGGTACACGTTCTGCTTGTCCTGCTCCTGCGGCGCCCGGATGCCCTCGTAGTTGCCCTTGATCCCGTAGTTCGGATCGGTGAACCAGATCGAGCCGTTGGAGGCCACCACCACATCGTTCGGCGAGTTCAGCTTCTTGCCGTTGTAGCTGTCGGCGATAATGGTGATCGTGCCGTCAAGCTCGGTCCGCGTGACACGGCGGCCGAAGTGCTCGCAGGTGACAAGGCGGCCTTGCGGATCGCAAGTGTTGCCGTTGGAGTTGAGCGACGGCGTGCGGAACACGCTCAAATGGTTGTCGTCCTCCAGCAGCCGCATCATCCGGTTGTTGGGGATGTCGCTGAAGATCAGGTACCGGCCGGCGCGGAAATAAGCCGGTCCCTCCGCCCAGCGGAAACCAGTCGCGACCCGCTCGACCGCGCCGGTTCCGACCATGCCCTTGAAGCGTTTGTCGAGCGATTCGATGTGCTGGTCGGGATAGCGCGTGTTGGGCAAGGGGCCGAGCGGCAGTTCCCGGTACTGGGGCACTGGCGTCGGGACGCCGGTCTCGCCGAACGGTCCCTCATTCGCGGCGGAAGCGAGCTTCAGCGTGACGGCGGTCGCGGCGGTGCTCGCCGAGGCGGCCAGGAATGCGCGTCGGTTCATGGTTCCTCCCGAGTTGGCCGGGACATTGCGCCCGGTTCCGGGAGGCTAACACGGTTCGACGTCAAAGTGTCTAGGGGGGCTATTTCATCCCGGTGATCGATGCCGTGACCGCGCGCTTGTCGCGCATCGGCCAGCGCCCCGCGTCCACTTGCGCCAGGAACGCGTCCACGATGCGGTTGAACTCGTCCGGGTTCTCCAAATTGATCGCGTGCCCGCAATTCGGCATCACGGCGAGCGCGGCCGAGGCGATCTCGCGCTTCATCAGGATTCCAGGGTTGAGGCAGGGCCAATCCTCGTCGCCGGTCAGGATCAGCGTCGGCACGGACAGGCGGCGCATCTCGTCCACGAGGTCGTAAAGCGAGGGCCGTTCGCGCTGCACGCCGAGCTGGGTGTTGATCGCGCCCCGCGCGTCGTGCTCGGCGAGCATCCGCTTGAACTCGGCGAAGCCGCGCCGGTCCTTGTTCTCGAACTGCACGCGGGTCGGGCCGCACGCGTACTTCTCGGAGAAGGCCGCCATGCCGTTGTTGCGAATGAAATCGGCAACCGCCTCGGCCTCGGCGCGGAAGCGGGCGCGCTGGTCGGGCTCAGCCCCGTAGCCGCATCCCGCCACGGTCAGCGAGCGGGCGCGCGCGGCGTGGCGGAAACCGAAATGCAGCGTGGCGAAGCCGCCCATCGAGAGGCCGACCACATGCGCCCGGTCGAGCCCGAGATGGTCGAGCACGGCGGCGACGTCATCGGCGGCGCGCGCCTGTCCATAGCGTTCGACGGTCTCCGGGACGTCCGAGGGCGGATAGCCGCGCGCGTTGAAGGCGAGGGCGCGGTAGCGCTGCCCGAAGTGGCGGAGCTGCGGCTCCCAGCTCCGGAAGTCTCCGGCGTATTCATGGACGAAGATGACCGGCGTTCCGGCCCCGGTCTCCTCGAAATAGAGGCGGACACCGTCGTTGGTGGTGGCGTGGGGCATGGCTGTTCTCCTCCCAGGTCGGCTTACCCGTTCGGTGCCTGCGGGCCGATCGCCAGCACGCCGCCCGAGGACAGCGTGCCGGCCGGGCGCAGCACGCGGCTGCCTGCCACGAACGCCGAGCAGCCCCGGCTCCACAACTCGCCGAAGGCGATCTCCGCCGTCCATGGTCCCGGCGCCAGCCCGGCCACGCGCGCCGCGCCGCGCGGGGCGAGATAGATGCGCAGGATGCCGTGCCCCGCGGCATCGAGCAACGTCACGACCGCCGGGCTTGTCGAGGCGTTCGCGAGCGTGGCGCGCGCCTCGCCCCCGCCGCCTCCGGCGA
>DATFDN010000165.1:0-2489 GCA_035252035.1 Acetobacteraceae bacterium
TAGATGTGCCAGGCGACCCGGCAGAGGCGGGGGCGGTCTGTTCGCATCGGGCCTCGTAGGCGAGACGGGCGGCGGCGGGGATCCGCGGCGGGTCGATCTCCGTGATTGCCGCATCGCTCAGGGCCGACGGCCGGCGCCGCGAAACTTGGGAGTTTCGCGACAGGCGCGCGCCCACGGCTTCGGCCCTGAAGGCCGCTTGGGTGGCGCTCCCAACTGGCGGCAGTGTGAGCCACGTCACATTCGGCACGCAAGCGGGTGGATAACTCTTCCGGCCGCTCGACAGCGGAGCCCCACGATGGACGCCAAGGATCCTGCAGATCTGCACCGGTTGTTCGCGGACGCGTTCAACGCCCACGACCTCGACGCCCTCCTCGCCCTCTACGAGCCCGACGCGGTCCTCGTGCCGAGCGCCGGGCAGCGCGTGACGGGCCAGGACGGACTGCGGCAGACGCTCGCCGGCTTCCTCGCCTCCTTCGAGACGATCACGCTGACAACACGGGGGGTCGTTCAAGGCGAAGACACCGCCCTGCTCTACTCGGAGTTCCAGCTCACCGGTCCTGGGACGGGCGGCGCGCCCCCTCAGCTGGAGGGGCGCGGGACGGAAGTGGCGCGGCGCCAGGACTGTGGCACGTGGCGGTTCGCGATCGACGACCCGTTCTCAACCGCCTGACACGCGGCGCTCTGCCCGGCCTACTCGCACGCTTCCGGCCAGATAGCGCCTCGGTGCGCGTCAAGGACGGGAGCTGCGGTTGAGGGCCTTCCCAGTGAGCCGACCGCAGAAGCGATTCGCCGCGCCTGGGAAGAGGGCGACGACCGCGGCCGGGCTCTCCGATCTGGCGGGCCGACTATTCGGCGGCGATCATCCGTGGCGGCTCGGTCGAGCTACCATACTGCTCCACCCATCTGCGACCGATGGCCACCGCCTCCGCGGGCGTGAGCCAGGACCACTCGGCGCCGCGGGCGCGGATCGTGACCCACCGCGTCTCGCCATGCACCGCGCGCTCCTCTACCGAATAGGGACCGATTGCGTGAGTGTCCATCGGAGATCCCTCTTGATGGCTTCGCGGGGCAGCTTACAGACGCTTGGAAAAGGATGATGTGAAACGCCCCACATCGCGGGATGAAATCGCCGCAGATTCGGCTGTCCCGCACTCGCATGCTCCAAAGGGGCGGCAAATCCACAATCGGGATTTTCCCTTTGTGGGGGCAGAGAGTTTGCTGACGAACTCGATCGCCCCAGGGGAACGGCGTGGCAGAGAGGCGAGCCCGGCGGCGATTCACGGCGGGGGTTAAGACGCACGCGGCCAAGCGGCTGTGGGAGGGAGCCCCGAGCTGTCGAACCAGCCTGGACCGATCGATCGTCATTCAAGGCTTCAGTCCGCAACAACTCGCTTGCCCTCATGGCGGTCAGGCCGTGTAGTCTGCTCTTGCCTTGCGAGGGTTGACTCATGCGGATCCTCATCGCCGGCCTCCTCGCGCCACTGGCAGTGGCCGCTTGCGCCGCCGTGCCGCCGCAAACGGCCTCGTGCGCCCCCAATGGGGCGCCGCCGGCCTTGCGGGCCGATTTGCCCGCCGGGTCCGAGACCTCGCCCGGCCACGTTGTCTGGCCGCCGGACGATGGTTTCGCGCCAGCCACGCTGCCCGTCGTCGTCCAGCCAGGTGCGTTGCTGGACCGATTTGGAGATGGCGCTGGCAGGTTCTTCAGCACAAAGGGCACCGGCTACCGCGAGCGGGCGCTGCCCTATGTATGTCGTGGATACGCCTACGCCGCTTACCGCGTCGTCAAGCCTCTCCCGGCTCTGCTCGGAACAGCGGCCCCCTGGTTCGGTGAACCTGGAGGGGCCGTGCAGGTCAAGACGACCGCCTGTGCCGATCAGCTTCTCGCCGCGGGCGTGCTTCAGCCGGTTCCCAACTCGCCGCCGCCGGCCTGTCCCTCGTAAGCCGCGAACTTGCTGCCTCGGACCTTGCAGAAGCTGAGGCGGCGATCCCCTGCTGCTTCGCATTGCTCTACGTGGCCATTTTGAAAGCAGCGATCGTGACCGAGCGCACCTGAGGATCGGCGCGGAGCGCGGCGGCACGCACATCGACGGTCTTCAGTGTCCGGTTGGATCTGCCCGCCCCAACCTCCGAGACTCGCTCAGAGCGCCTCCCGGCCTGCTCCGTCAGGGCTTGGCGGTTGATTCCGGCTTCGATCCGGAACTTTGCCACGTTCTTTGCGAGCGTCGTTAGCCTTTATAAGGGCGGCTAGTCGGGCATTCACCTCCAAGTGCAAGGCCGCCGCGCCCCGGAACCCCACCGGCGCGGGCGGGGATGCCGCCAGTCGCGCGCTCCTCACCGCCGCGCCGCCACCTGCCTCAAGCCACCGCAGCAGGCGATGGACGTGCCGCCGCGTCACTGACGGCATCGATGCCGCCGCCGCGATCGGGCGGCCGGACACCACTTCGGACAGCACCTCGGTGCGCCGCACGTCGCGCTCGCTCATCACCACC
>DATFDN010000166.1:0-2580 GCA_035252035.1 Acetobacteraceae bacterium
CAGCCGCACCGGCGCACCGGCGCGCGCGGCGTGCGCCAGCAGCACGCTAGCGGCCTCCGGCGGCTGCGCGCCGATCGCGACCGGCACGCCTGGTTTCATGATGCCCGCCTTCTCGGCGGCGATCGCGCCGAGCGTTCCGCCCAGCATCTCGCGATGGTCGAGCGAGATCGAGGTGATCGCGCAGGACTCCGGACGGGCGATCACGTTGGTCGCGTCGCCCCGCCCGCCGAGCCCCACCTCCAGCACGCACAATTCGGCCGGAACTCGCGCGAACAGATGCAAGGCGCAGGCCGTGATGACCTCGAACACCGTGATCGGCGCGCCGGCGTTGACGCGCTCAATCTCCTCCAATGTGGCGGCGAGCACCTCATCCTCGACCAGCCGGCCGGCCAGGCGGATGCGCTCATTGAAGCGGACCAGGTGCGGCGAGGTGTAAACGTGGACGCGCAGCCCCGCCGCCTCGCCGATGGCGCGCAGGAAGGCGCAGGTGCTTCCCTTGCCATTGGTGCCGGCCACATGGATCACCGGCGGCAGGCGTTGCTCGGGATGGCCGAGCTTACCCAGGAGGGCGCGCAGCCGGTCCAGGCTCAGATCGATCAGACTCGGATAGAGTCCGCGCAGCCGGGCAACGACGCCGTCGATGCGCGGTGTGGACACGGCTTACGCGGCCGGTGCGGGCACCGGCTCGGCGGCTTGCGGTGCCGCGTGGTCCGGCTCGGCGCGCGGCGTGCGCAAGAGCCGGATCAGCCGCCCCAGCGTGGCGCGCAGCGCGGGGCGTGGCACCACCATGTCAACGATGCCGTGCTCGTGCAGGTACTCGGCGCGCTGGAAGCCCTCGGGCAGCTTTTCGCGCATGGTCTGCTCGATCACCCGCGCGCCGGCGAATCCGATCATCGCGCCGGGCTCGGCGATCTGGATATCGCCCAGCATCGCGAAGCTCGCCGACACGCCGCCGGTGGTGGGATCGGTCAGCACGACGATGAACGGCAGCTTCGCCTCTTTCACCAGCTCGGTCGCGATCACCGTGCGCGGCATCTGCATCAGGCTGATCGCGCCCTCCTGCATACGCGCGCCGCCCGAGGCGGTGTAGGCGATCAGCGGCGAGTCCTGGAGCACGGCCAGGCGGGCCGCGGCGATCACCCCCTCCCCCACCGCCGCGCCCATGGAGCCGCCGAGGAAGCCGAAATCCATGGCCGCGACCACGGCGGCGCTGCCCTCGATCGTGCCGTGCGCGACGAGGAGCGCGTCCTCCATTTGCGTCTTCTCGCGCGCTTCCCGCAACCGATCGCTGTAGCGCTTCGAATCGCGGAAGCGCAGCGGATCGGCTGGAACCTTGGGCAGCTCGATGCGCGTGTAGGCGCCGGGATCGAACGTCCAGGCCAGCCGCTCGGCGGCGGTGGCGCGCATGTGGAAGCCGCAATGCGGGCAGACCTTGAGGTTCGCCTCCAGCTCCCGGCTGAAGATCATCTGCTGGCAGGACGCGCATTGGTGCCAGAGGTTGTCCGGCACCTCGGTTCGCGTGAACAGGGTGCGGATCTTGGGGCGAACGTATTCGGTGAGCCAGCTCATCGGCGCCTTGCGTGTACCGTCGGGCCGCTCCTAGAGCGTTGCCCGGACCGTGTAAACAACCTTGCCCGGATCAGCGCGCGCGGACACTCCGCACGCCCTCCGCCAGCCCCCTGACCTGGTCCAGCACGCGGCGCACCGTGTCGGGACCGGCCTGCCCGCGCGCGTCGAGGCTGGCGGCCAGCGTGTCGATCAGCGCCGACGCGACCACGGCGGCGTCGGCGATCCCGACCACGGTCGCGGCTTGCGCCGGCGAGCGCACGCCGAAGCCCACCGCGATCGGCAGATCCGTCACGCGCCGGATGCGCGGGATCGCCTCGGCGAGGTGCTCGGCCGTGGCGGTGCGCGTGCCGGTGATCCCGGCGATGCTGACGTAGTAGACGAAGCCCGAACTGCCCGCGAGCACCTGGCCCAGCCGCGCGTCGTCGGTGGTGGGCGCGACGAGGCGGATGACGTCGAGGCCGTGCCGCGCGGCGTGCGGCAGCAGCAGATCGGATTCCTCGGGCGGCAGATCGACCACGATCAGCCCGTCCACCCCAGCGGCTTCGGCATCGGCGCAGAACCGCTCCGGCCCGTAGGCGAGGATCGGGTTCAAGTAGCCCATCAGCACGATTGGCGTGGCGTCGTCGTCGCGGCGGAAGCCGCGCACCATCGCGAGCGTGCGCGCGAGCGTGGCGCCGGCCCGCAGCGCGCGCCGGCCCGCCACCTGGATGGTCGGGCCGTCCGCCATCGGATCGGTGAAGGGAACGCCAATCTCGATCAGATCGCCGCCGGCGCCAGGCAGGCCGCGCAGCAGCGCCATGGAGGTGGCGGGATCGGGGTCGTAGGCTTCGATGAACGGGATCAGCGCGCCCCGGCCGGCCTGGCGAAGCGCGGCGAAGCGGGCGGCGATGCGGGTCATCGTGGCTTCGCTCCCTCTCCGCCCCTAGGGGCGGAGAGGGCTGGGGTGAGGTGGGGGATGACAGAAGCGCTGCTGTGAGCGCACAGGTGCGGCGCGAGAACCTGGACGGAATA
>DATFDN010000167.1:0-2262 GCA_035252035.1 Acetobacteraceae bacterium
GCGGCCAGGGACAGCCCGGCGCGCGCGGCGGCCCCGCCGGCGACGCCATGGTGACCGTCCGCTACGCGCCGCATCCTTTGTTCAAGGTCGAGGGACGCGATCTGCGATTCGACTTGCCGATCACGCTTTATGAAGCCGTTCTCGGCGCCAAAGTGCGCGCGCCGACCTTAAGCGGCGAGGTCGAGATCACGGTGCCGCGCGGCGCGAGCAGCGGCAGCGTGCTGCGCCTGCGCGGCAAGGGCCTTCCCGCCGCCGGCGAGAGCGCGCAAGGCGATCTCTATGCGACCTTGCGCATCGTGCTGCCGGGCCAAACCGATCCCGAGCTCGAAGCGCTGATGCGCCGCTGGCGCGACGAAAAGCCGTACAATCCGCGCGCCGGGATGTGAGCGGATCGCTTACGTACCTACACGAATGTTGTCATTCCCGCGAAACAGGCCGTGAGAAAAGGCGCGCGTTGGCGGGTTTGAAAGGATGGGTTTGGCGAAGGACGGGCATATTTGGCGGTTCAGGCGGGCGCCGGGCGCAGGGCCGCGAGCATGTCGGGGACGCCGAGGATGTTGATCGCCCGTTGGAGATTGTAGCCCAGCGTCGCGAGCGCGAACTCCGCCTTGGCCTTGGTCGATCCCCGCAACAGAAAACGCGCCGAACCCATCATCGCCTTCATCGTTCCGATCGGATGCTCGACCAGGCTCATCCGCAGCGCCATCCATCGCCGGTCGCTCCTCGCCCGCGCGTGCATGGCCTCGCGCGCCTCCTCGTGGAAGCTGCGCACGATCGACCGCTTCTCGGCTTTCGTGCATTGCGGCTTGAGCGGACAGTCCCGGCAGGCCGCGGCGTTCCAATATTCTTTCTTCTGCTCGCTCCGCGACACGCGATGGAGCTCCAGAACTTGACCGGCCGGGCAGCGATAAAGGTCGTTCTCGGCGTCGTAGGCGAAGGCGTCGCGGCTGAACAGCGCCTCGCCTTTGGGGTTGACCGTTTCCGGCCGCGGCGCGATCGCGACGATCTGCGCCGCTTCGCACAGCGCCCCGTGCTCGCCATTGGAATAGCCGGTATCGGCGACGACCGTCAGTTGGTCCGCGCCAAGCGCCTCTTTGGCCTTAACCGCCATCGGATAAAGCTGCCCTTGATCGTTGCCGTCGCTGGTCAGGTCGAAGGCGACGATCAGATCATGCTTGGCGTCCACCGCAATCTGCGCGTTATAAGCGACTTGAGGACCGTGATGGGGCGTGCGCATCAGCCGCGCCTCCGCCTCCCCGATCACCTGCTGGCTCAAGCCCTCCTTCGCCATCGCCTCGGCGCGGCGCTGGATTTCCGCGCGCTGCTCTTCCAGCGCCGCCAGCGCCGCCTTCACGTCCAGCCGCTCCGCCGGCTCTTTCTCGGCCTGCTCTTCCTGCGCGTCGGCCTCGTCCATCGCCTTGAGATGCTCGGCGATCTTGCGCTCGATCGCCGCCGCCTGCTTTTCCAGCGTCTTGGGCGTGACCACCTTCTTGCGGCTGGCGACGGCTTGAACCTTCGTCCCGTCCACCGCCACGACCTCGCCGCCGATCAGCGCCTGGTCCCGGCAGAATTGCGTGAACGCCCGGCACACCCCGACGATCGCCTTGGCGTGATCCTTACGGAAATCGGCGATCGTCTTATACGACGGCTTCACCCGATCGATCAGCCACAGGACTTCGACATTGCGCTCCGCCTCGCGCTGCAGTTTGCGGCTCGAGCGCACCTGGTTCTGAACGCCATAAACATAGAGCTTCAACAGATGGTCGGGCGCATAGGGCGGCCGGCCGGTCGCTTCGGCCGCAACCCGCGAAAAGCCCAGTTGCGCCAAGTCCAGACTGTCGACAAACGCGTCGATCACCCGAACCGGATGGTCCGCCGAGACCAAATCGTCGGCCACTTCCGGAAAAAGCGTCGCCTGGTAGCGCGACTGACCGCTGATATGCGCCATGACAACTCGCAAATCATTCCTGAGCCACGTCCGCACAGAATCAGCCCAGCCGCTCTAAATCAACGCCAAAGGAGTTTTCTCACAGCCTGTTTCGCGGGAATGACAAGGACGGCTCACGGCCTGGCGGGAAACGGCTCGACATATCCGTCGCCGTCGCGTCCGACATAGCCGCAATTGCTCCGCGCCGCCCCGCCGCGCTATATTTGAAGAGATATAGATCGCGGCCGCGGCGCGGCCGCTCGTTGCGTGAGGGCGAGGCGTCGAGCGTGGAGCAGGGGGCGAGTTTAAGCGCGATCTTTGCGCCCTTCACCCCC
>DATFDN010000168.1:0-4957 GCA_035252035.1 Acetobacteraceae bacterium
CCCGATGCGCGCCGCGATGCTCGCCCATCGGGCGGCGCGCGCGCGCGGGGCACAGGACTGGCTCGTGCGCGCATGCCGCCTCTGGCCCGGCCTGATCGGCTTCACCGCGACCCGGACCCGGTGCTACGCAGGGTTCTCCGACTCCTAGCCTCCCGCTCAACGTCCCGGAGCCCTTTCCCTGATGCGAACCGGCACGCTCGTCAAACGGCTGGACGCCTACGTGTTCCGTCAGCTCCTGCTCGCCCTGCTCGCGGTGACGGGGGGCCTGACGGCGCTGATCTGGCTCACCCAATCGCTGCGCTTCGTCGAGCTGGTGGTGGACCACGGCCTGTCGCTCGTCGTGTTCCTCGAACTGACCGGGCTGCTCGTCCCAGGCTTCATCGCCGTCATCCTGCCGATCACCACCTTCGTCGTGGTGCAGTTCGTCTACCAGCGCCTCGCTGGCGACCGGGAGCTGACGGTGATGCGCGCCGCCGGCCTTTCACCTTTCGGCCTGGCCCGCCCGGCGCTGGCGCTGGCGCTGCTCGCCGCTGGCATCGGCTACGCGCTCACTCTCTGGATCGTGCCGGCGAGCATGGGCGCGTTCCGCGACTTCCAGTGGGAAATCCGCAACCAAGTCGCCGCCTTCCTGCTGCAAGAGGGCGTCTTCACCGAGGCCGCGCCCGGCCTCACCGTCTATGTCCGTGCCCGCGACCGCGACGGGACGCTGCGGGGCGTGCTGATCGACGACGCCCGCCACCCCTCCGAGCACGCGACGATCCTCGCCGAGCGCGGTCGGCTCGAACAGACGCGCGCCGGCCCGCTGGTCGTGCTGGAGGACGGCAGCCGCCAGGAGATCGACGCCAGGACCGGACGGCTCAACGTCCTCACCTTCGCCGAGAACACGATCGACCTCGCCGACGAGACCCAGCCCGGCGCGCGCGTCGCCGACATGTCGGAGGTCTCGCTCGCCACCCTGCTCGACCCGCACCCCGCCAGTCCCAAGGACGCGCCGCGCTGGATCGCGGAGGCGCACAAGCGCCTGACGGCGCCGCTGACCGCGATCTCCTACGCCCTGGTGGCGCTCTGCGCGGTGCTGACCGGGACGTTCCGCCGCCACGCCAGCCTGCTCCGCCCGCTGCTCTCGGTCGGGATCATGGTCGGCCTGCTCGCCGCGCAGCTCGTGTTCGGCGACCTGGCCGCCCGGAACAACCGGCTCCTCGGCCTGATGTGGCTCCAGGCGGTCCTGCCGGGGGTCGCGTGCGCCTGGTTCCTCTTTGGGCCGATGCTCCGGCGCGCGCCGGCGCGGCGCACGCAAAGGCGGAGCCTCGCGCGGGGGATGGCCTCGTGAACCCGGCGATCACCCTCTCGGCCTATATCAGCCGCCAGTTCGCCGCCGCCGTCATCGCCATGGTGCTGGCGCTGACCGGTCTCGTTTCGCTGTTCGACTTCATCGAGCTTTTGCGCCGCTCGGTGGGCAAGCCCGACGCGACGCTCGGCCTCGTCGCCGAGGTGGCCGCCCTGCGGACGCCCTATATCGCCATGGAGATCCTGCCCTTCGCGGTGCTGGTGGGCGGAATCGTCTGCTTCTGGCGCCTGACCCGGTCATCGGAGCTGATCGTGGCCCGCGCCGCCGGGGTCTCCGCGTGGCAATTCCTCGCCGCCCCGGTCTTTTGCGCGTTCCTGCTCGGCGCCTTCGCCACCTTCGCCCTCAGCCCGCTCTCATCGGTGCTGTTCGCCCGCGCGGAAGCCTTGGAGCACGCCCGCCTCTCCACCGGGGGCGGCCCACTCGATCTCGCCCACGGGCAGCTCTGGCTCCGCCAGTCCGACCGCGGGCTCGATCCGCACGGGGTCGCCATCCTGCACGCCAACGCCGTCGCCCTGAACGGCAAGACGCTGGACGCCCAGGGCGTCAGCGTGTTCCGCCTGGACGGCGCCGACCGGCTGCTCAGCCGGCTCGAAGGCGCCAGCGCCGTGCTCGGCGGGGGCCAGTGGACACTGCGCGACGCGCTGACCTTGCGGCCCGACCAGCCGCCACAGGTCTCGGGGACCGTGCATCTGCCGACCGACCTGACCGTGGCCCGCGTGCAGGAAAGCTTCGCCTCGCCCGACACGCTCTCGGTCTGGGAGCTGCCGGGCTTCATCCGCTTGCTCAAGCGCTCGGGCTTCTCCTCGGTGCGGCACAGGCTGCACTACCAGGCATTGCTCGCCCTGCCGGTGCTCGCGGCCACGATGGCGCTGGTCGCCGCCGGGTTCTCCATGCGCCCGACGCGCCGGGGCGGCGTGGCCCGCATGATCGGAAGCGGCGTGGCCGCCGGCTTCGCGCTGTTCCTGATCTCCAAGCTCGCCGAGCAGTTCGGCCAGAGCGCGGCGGTGCCGGTCATGCTGGCGGCCTGGGCGCCCACCGGCTCGGGGCTGATGCTGGCGGTCGCGCTGCTGCTGCACATGGAAGACGGATGAGCATGATCCCATGCATCGGTAAGCGGCTCGACTCCCTCTCCGCCCCTGGGGGTGGAGAGGGTCGGGGTGAGGCGGGGGACTCCAGAGGCAGCCCTGTAAGCGCAATGGATTCGGATTTTGTAGCGCCCGCACCGCGCATTGGCGTTTCCCCCACCTCACCCCGGCCCTCTCCGGCCCCGAGGGGCGGAGAGGGAGTTGTGCATTGCCAGGGTTGGCTCGCGATCGCCTGCGTAGCTCTCGCCCTCGCCACCCTCCTGGCCAATCCCGCCCTCGCCCAGCTCTCGACGATCGCCGGCAGCCGCCTGCCGATCAGCCGGGAGGCTCCGGTCACGTTCAGCGCCGACCAGGTCGAGTACCAGCGGGAAAGGTCGCTCGTCGTGGCCAAGGGTCATGTCGAGGCTTGGCAGAACGGCGTGGTGCTGCGCGCCGACGAGGTGACGTTCAACCGCCAGACTGGGCAGGCCACGGCGCGCGGCCATGTCATCTTGATCGAGCCGGACGGGGAGGTGTTGTTCGCCGACTATGCCGATCTCGACCGGGGCTTCCGCAACGGCACGCTCGGCCAGCCCCGCGCGCTGCTGCCGGGCAATGGACGCCTGGCCGCGAATGGCGGGCGCCGCACGGAAGGGCTGATCGACGAGCTCTCGAAAGCCGTCTACTCCACCTGCAATCTGTGCGCCCGCGATCCCACGGCCCCGCCGCTCTGGCAGATCCGCGCCCGCACCGCGACCGACGACGAAGAGCATCAGCGCATCGAGTACACCGACGCCGAGTTGCAGATGTTCGGCCTGCCGGTCGCCTATTTCCCGTATTTCTTCCACGCCTCGCCCACCGCCAAGCGCGCGAGCGGGCTGCTGGTGCCCTCTTTTGGCGTCAGCTCCCATCTCGGCGCCTTCCTCGCGCAGCCCTATTACTGGGTGATCGACGACCAGTCCGACGCGACCTTCACCCCGATGCTGACGACCCGCGCCGGGCCGGAGCTGTCGCTCGAGTACCGGAGGCGTTTCAATTCGGGCTTCGTCACCGCCGACGCCTCCACCGCCTACACGCGCGGCCGGCCGGAGGGCACGGTGAACCTGCGCGGGCAGTTCAACCTGAACGACACCTGGCGCACCGGCTTCACCGTGGAGCGCACAAGCTCCGCCCAGTACATCACCAACTTCCACCTGGGCAGCATCGTCGGCGGCGATCCCTCCGTCCTGCCCAGCACCCTCTATGCCGAGGGCTTCGGCCAGGGCGCCTACGCGCGGGTGGACACGCGGATTTACCAGTCGGTCAACGTCAACATCGCGCAGAACCGGCTGCCCTTCGTGCTGCCGCGTGCGCAATACAGCTATTTCGGCCAGCCCGACGCCTGGGGCGGGCGTCTGTCGGTCGATACCTCCGCCTTCAACGTCCTTCGGGGGGCCGGGACGAACACCCAGCGCGCGGCGCTAAGCGTGAACTGGGACCGGCCGTTCACCGGCGCGCTCGGCGATCTGTGGACGGTGCGGCTGCACGCCGACACCGCCGCCTACAACGCCAGCAAATTCAACCGGGAGCCGAATTTCGGCACCCGCGCGAACGTGGACACGGCGCGCGCCCAGCCCGCCGCGGCCCTGGACTTCCGCTGGCCGTTCATGCGGGATTCGGGCGCCTGGGGCATCCAGGTCGTCGAGCCGATGGCCGAGATCATCGCCTCCCCCGTGGTCGGCGACAGCCAGGTGAACCGCATCCCCAATGAGGACAGCCTCGACATCTTCAACTTCACGGACGCCACCCTGTTCGGCTTCCACCGCTTCGGCGGCGTAGACCGCCTGGAAGGCGGGGACCGGGCGAATGTCGCCCTGCATGGCGCCTGGTACCTGGGCGGCACCGCCTTCGACGGGCTGATCGGCCAGTCCTACCGCACCACCGTCGATACCTGGCTGCCGGAGGTGACGGGACTGCGGGACCGCGTCTCCGACGTGGTGGCGCGCGCCACGTTCTCCCCGGCGAATTGGCTCGACCTGACCTATCGCACCAGGCTCGACCACCGCACGCTCGCCACGCGCTATCGCGAGACCGTGGCGACCGCCGGGGTGCCGGCGTTCACCGTCTCGCTTGGCTATATCTATACGCCCTACGACCCCTATTACTTCTACGAGCAGCCGGCGCCGTTCCCGCCCACCTCGCCCTTCTTCACCCCGCGCAACGAGGTGACGCTCGGCGCGGCGACCCGCTGGGGCCACTACCGGCTGAACGGCTATGCCCGCCGCGACCTGGCGCGCAACCGCATGGTTGCGGCCGGCGCGGATGCCATCTACGAGGACGAATGCTTCATCGCCGATCTGCGATTCTTCCGGCGCTACACCAACTACAACGGCGACCACGGCGCCACGACCGTGCTCTTGCAGTTCACCTTCAAGACCATCGGCGAGTTTGGCTTCCGCGCCCTGTGACCGAGATGCCCCGCATGACCCGCTCCCTCCGCCTCGCCCTCTCCGCCCTCGCCCTGCTGGCCGCCGCGCCGGCCGTCGCCGCCGCGCCGCCCACCGCG
>DATFDN010000169.1:0-5366 GCA_035252035.1 Acetobacteraceae bacterium
CGGATCTCGCCACGGCCACCACCTTCGGCCTCTGCACGCTGCAAGAGTTCAAGGTCGTGACGGAAGAGGCGGGTGGGCGTTAGGAGGGTATGCACGGCACCCCTCCCTCCAACCCCCTCCCGCAAGGGGAGGGGGAGAAGAAGAATAACCCCTCTCACCTTGCGGGAGGGGGGTGGGGGAGGGTTAAAGTAGCGCGCCAGGATGCCATCCTCGTCCTGCTCTCGCTCGCCGCCGGCGGCATCGACGCGCTGAGCTTCTTCGCACTTGGCGCCTTCACCTCGGCGATGAGCGGCAACACCATCCTGCTTGGGCTGGCGCTCGCGCAGGGGAAGATAAAGGCGGCTTCGAGCTCGCTGTTCGCCTTCGCCGGCTACATCGTCGGCGTGACGGCGGCAACGCCGCTCGGCGTGTCCGCCCCTCACGCCGAGGCCGCCCGCGTGTTGCGCCGCGCCCTGGTATCCGAGGCCGTGTTGCTCGCCGCGTTCGCGGCGCTATGGGGCGCGGAGGTGGAGGTTCCGGTGCCGGGGACGCTCCAGCGCGGCCTGCTCGTGCTCGCCGGCATCGCCATGGGCCTACAGGCGGCGACGGCGCGCAAGCTGAACGCGCCCGGAATCAACACCGTGGTCTTCACGAGCACCCTGACCGCGATCGTCGGCGCCCTGTGCGACGCCGCCTGGTACCAGGAGGCGCGGCGGATACGGGCCGAGACTTGGCGCCAGATCGCCGCTTTCGTGTTCTATCTAGCGGGGGCTGCCGCCATCGGCCTGCTCGCCCTACAGGACGTGACCCTCGCCGCCATGCCACCGTTCGCGTGCGTGCTGGTTGCCGTGTTGCTGGCCGCCTAAGCGAGCGGTCTGCGTAGCCATGCTGTTAGGCGCCTCGCCAACTTCGCCGGCCGGACGATCAGCGTCTGGGCGATCCGCTGGCCGCCTTCGAAGGCGAGCTGCATTGTTCTTCCTGAATCGGCGAAGATGTTCATCGCAAGGTTTCCTTCTAATGCGGCCTGAGCCGCGACACGTGAAGGACGCCTCCCGTATATGCTGCACCGCAACATGGTGCCGGCATTGCCGCGTTTCGAGGTGGCAGGCGCCCTGCACCGCGCAACATAGAAGGGGGTGCCCAAGAGATCGTGATTGTGCGCAAGGACGCCCAGCACGTGATCGCCCCCGCGAACACTGCTTTGAAAGTCGATACGATGGCCTGATTGGCTTACCGCCGCGAATGGTATCTGATCGCGTCAAGGAGGCACCCATGGACGATCCGGTACTCGTCGAGCGGCGCGAGGGCTGGCACAAGCTCATCCTGAACCGCCCTGACAAGCTGAACGCGCTCAACCCCACCCTGCTCGCCGGCCTCACCACCGCGCTTGACGCCGCCGAGGCCGACCCGTCCTGCCGGGCCCTGCTGCTCACCGGCGCCGGGCGCGGCTTCTGCGCCGGCCAGGAACTCAGTGACGCCATCATCCCCGGCCCCAGCAATCCCAACCCCGATCTCGGCGGCATCGCCCAGGGCTACCACACCGGCCTGATCCGCCGGCTCCGCGCCCTACCGCTTCCTGTCGTCTGTGCGGTGAACGGCGTCGCCGCCGGGGCCGGCGCCAATCTCGCGCTTGCCTGCGACGTCGTGCTCGCCGGGCGCGGCGCGAGCTTCGTGCAAGCCTTCGTGCGCATCGGCCTCGTGCCTGATTGCGGAGGCAGCTTCTTCCTTCCGCGCCTCGTGGGGGAGGCACGGGCGCGCGCCCTCGCGATGCTGGGCGAGCCTGTCACCGCCGCGCAGGCCGAAGCCTGGGGCATGATCTGGCAGGCCGTCGATGATTCCGCCCTGACCTTTGAGGCGGAGGCGCTCACCGCGCGCCTTGCCACGCTGCCGACACAGGCGCTCGCCATGATGAAGCGCCTGTTCGCCGCGACCGCGACCAACACGCTCGACGCGCAACTCGACCTGGAGGCCCGGACTCAGGCCGAGGCCGGGCGCACCGCCGACTACGCCGAGGGCGTGCGCGCCTTCCTCGAAAAGCGCCGCCCCGCCTTCACCGGCCGCCTCTGATGCCGGATGATCCCACCGCGCTGGCCCGCGCCGTCGCGGACGCGATGTGGGCCGAGGACCGGGCCAGCAACGCCCTTGGTATGCGGATCGAGGATATCGGGCCGGGCCGCGCGGTGCTCAGCATGACGGTAACGGAGCGGATGGTGAACGGGCATGGCATCTGCCATGGCGGCTTCATTTTCACGCTCGCCGACAGCGCCATGGCCTTTGCTTCCAGCAGCCATGGCGAGCGCGCTGTCGCCCAGCACTGCGCCGTGACCTTCCTCCGTCCCGGCCGGCTCGGCGAGACGCTGCGCGCCGAGGCGGCCGAACGGGCGCGCGCGCCCCGGTCGGGGATTTACGATGTGCGCGTGACCGGTGCCGGCGCCGACCCCGTGGCCGAGTTCCGAGGCCACACGCGCACCATTCAAGGTGGGTTCTTCTCCTCCGATCCGCTAAGGGAGACATAAATGCCGTCCGGTCTCGATGCGATCGAAACCGCCTCGCGCGACGAGATCGCGGCCCTGCAACGTGAGCGGCTCGCCTGGACGCTGCGCCACGCCTACGCCAACGTGCCGCACTACCAGCGCGCCTTCGCCGCCGCTGGCGTGCATCCGGACGATTTTCGCCAGCTCGACGATCTCGCCCGATTTCCCTTCACCACCAAGCAGGATCTGCGCGCCAACTATCCGTTCGGCATGTTCGCCGTGCCGCGCGAGAGGCTTGCGCGTATCCACGCCTCGTCGGGCACCACTGGCAAGCCCACCGTGGTCGGCTACACGCAAGCCGATCTCGACGTTTGGGCCACCGTGGTCGCGCGCTCGATCTACGCCGCCGGGGGGCGGCCGGGGATGGTCCTGCACAATGCCTATGGCTATGGCCTGTTCACTGGCGGGCTTGGCCTGCATCTCGGCGCCGAGCGGCTCGGCTGCGCCGTCGTGCCGGTCTCCGGTGGCATGACGGAACGGCAGGTGCAGCTCATCGCCGACTTCCGTCCCGACCTCATCAGCGTCACGCCAAGCTATGCGCTAGCGATCCTCGACGAGTTCCGCCGCCAGGGCCTCGATCCGCGCGAATCCTCGCTAAGCGCCGGCATCTTCGGCGCCGAGCCCTGGACGGATGCGATGCGCCGGGAGATCGAGGATGGCTTCGCTCTCGACGCGGTGGACATCTACGGCCTTTCCGAGATCATTGGCCCTGGCGTCGCCAATGAGTGCGTCGAGACCAAGGATGGGCCGACGATCTGGGAGGATCATTTCTATCCTGAGATCATCGATCCGGAGTCCGGCGTGGTGCTGGCCGAGGGCGAGCCGGGCGAGCTGGTGTTCACCTCGCTGACGAAGGAGGCAATGCCGGTCATCCGCTATCGCACCCGCGACCTGACCCGGCTTCTGCCTGGCACGGCGCGCACCATGCGCCGAATGGCGCGCATCACCGGCCGGTCCGATGACATGCTGATCGTGCGCGGCGTCAACCTCTTCCCGACCCAGATCGAGGAGCAGCTCCTGCGCAGCCCGGCCCTGTCCGGACACTACCAGATCGTGCTGACCCGCGAGGGCCGGCTGGACGTGGTCACGGTGCATGTCGAACACCGGCCCGGCATAGAGATGTCGGCGCTGGAGCAGGAGGCGCGCGCCGCCGCCAGGCGGATCAAGGACGTGATCGGCCTCACCGCGACCGTGCAAATTGCGCCGCCCGGCAGCGTCGAGCGTTCGATGGGCAAGGCGATTCGCGTGCTCGACCAGCGCGGCGGTTGATCTTAGCCGGCGTGGCGCGGCTTTCTCCTGCGGGAAGACCGGGTACGGGGCTAAAGGGTATCGGCCGGAATGCTCGAAGCCACGGCACCCCTCAGACTTAGTCGATAACGTGCTTGTGAGGCTAAGCATTTGTTAGAAAATCGTGGCAAAATAGTAAGCGCCCGGTTGTCCTCCGGCCGAATTCGCCAACTAGAATGTTAACCTTTCGTTATAAAAAAACTAATTATGTGAACGCCTTAGAATTAACGGAGAGACAAACACGCCGCTGACTTGAATTAAACGTCGTTGTGCGAGGAGAAGCCACGCTTACAGGCATTAGCCAAGGGTGGACAGCGGCGCGAACTGGAGTTCGCTTGTGAAATTCATCCTTTTCAACGACGCTTTCGCGCTGTGACGGCAGGTATGCCGCCGGAGTGGAACATGACTGAGCTTCTTTCCCGATTTACTGATCCAGGAGGAACTCCGAGCCTGAGCGAAGTTCGCGCTGTACGCGAGGGGCTTCCGGAAGATCTTGTGAACGGGCTTGTAAAGGCAGGAACTCTCACAGCCGACGAACTGGATCGCCTCGGAATCTCACAATCAACGGGTCATTTTGGAAGGCTTTCAGCGGATCAGTCCGATAGACTCGTGCGCGTTGTGCGAGTGGTAAATGAAGCCATAGACACGTTCGCCAACAAGGAAAAAGCGTTACGTTGGCTCCGCAATCCAGCAGACGTGCTCGACGGACAAACGCCGCTTGAGCTGCTTTACACCGACATAGGCGCTCGCACTGTGGAAACACTATTGAGACGGATTGCACATGGCATTGCCGCTTGATTAAGGCTTGGCGGTTTGCAAAGCAGCCTTATGCAAGCGATTTGTCTGGTGAAGGTGCAAAGAGAGCCGGGGGGCGATGGAATAGTAGGGGCCTCCCAGTGGTCTACCTAGCGGAGCACCCAGCGCTCGCGCTAGTGGAAATACGCGCTCACTTAGCAGTGCCATACGATGATCTTCCGGACGATTATATGCTCCTACATGTAGCCCTTCCGGATGAGCCTCCCGAAAAAGTTCTAGTTATGCCAAGCAATCCGCAAACGGTTGGGAATGAGCGGCTACTTAGCGGGCGGACGGCCGTCCTACGAGTGCCATCCATCATTGTTCCACAGGCAACAAATCTGCTCTTGAACCCCAAGCATAGCCTGGCGGCTTCAGCCAACATCATCTCAGCCGAGCCATTCAAGTTTGACCCTCGCCTTTGGCATAATGTACCACTAGGCGTTCCAGCACCCTAGCTGTTTGATGTACCAATTAAGGACGACGGTCGTTGAGTTCTTGCAACGCTAGCGACAGGACTGGAGGCGTAAGCCTCACCCCTCAAACGTCACCTCCGCGCTTCCAAGCCCCTCGAACCGCACCGCGCACCGATCGCCCGGCTTCAGGAACCGGAGCCCGGTATATGATCCACAGGTGACAAACTGGCCCGCGCGCACGCCCACGCTGGTGCGCATCAGGTTCACCAGCTCCACCGCCACGCCGAGCGGATCGCCGGTCGGATGTCCGCCATCCTGGTCCACCGCCCCTTCGCCATTGATCGAAAGCGTCACA
>DATFDN010000170.1:0-28649 GCA_035252035.1 Acetobacteraceae bacterium
CGACCGACCGGTTGTCGACGGCGCGGGCGTGGTCGCGCTGGACGCGCCGGCGCGCGCGCTGGATGCGGCGCTGGTGCCGATCACCATGACCCTGAGTGGCCCCGCGAAGGTGCGGGCGCTGTACGTGCTGGTCGATTCAAATCCCTCGCCGCTGGCCGGAACCTTCCACTTCGGACCTCTTGCGGACACGCATAGCCTCAAGCTGCGGGTGCGGGTCGATCAGTACACGCTGATGCACGCCGTGGCGGAGACCGAGGACGGCCGGCTGTTCGCGGCCGAGCGGTTCGTGAAGGCGGCCGGCGGCTGCTCGGCTCCGGCGACATCGAATCAGGAGCTGGCGATGCGCCGGCTCGGGCAGATGAAGCTGCGGGTGCTGAGCGATCCGGGGCCAGGCCAGCCAGTGACCACGGAACTGCTCATCAGCCATCCCAACAACAACGGGATGCAGATGGACCAGGTGACGCGCACCTATGTCCCAGCGCGGTTCATCCAGACGGTGACGGTCAGCTACGGGCCGAAGCTGGTGTTCACCCTGGACAGCAATATCTCCTTGAGCGAAGACCCGGCGATCACCTTCAGCTTCCTGCCCGAGGGCGCGGGGCCGCTGCGCGTGGAGGTGGACGACAGCGCGCAGGCCGTGTTCAGGAAGGAGTTCGCACTGGCGCCCGGGCAGAGCTGAGGCGGTCAGCAGCGCAAATTCACCTCGGCTTCGGCGGCACGCAGCTTCTCAAGCTCCTCGCGTGCAATGGGGGTATCGCGAAACAGACCGGCGCGCGGACCGCCCGCCCCCTGCTGCATACTGAGGATGGTCGCTGCCTTCTCGTAATCGTCGTAGCTCATCAAATCGGCGATAGTGTCGATGCCGCAAGCGCATTTCTGCAGAAATTCCCGCTTGAAGCCATTCGCCGCGAGGCAGCCGATCACGTAATCGGCGCGGGCGGCGGTGGGATAGTCATGGGCGGGATGGTGTTGTGGTTGCTGGGCGAAGCAGGTGGCGGCGGCGCAAAGCACGGCAAGCGCGGCGGTCGTGCTCATCAGCCAGTGTGGAGGGAAAGCGGGCATGATCGAACTCGTCCTGGTGTTCTGCCTGGTCGCGCACGGCGATACGTGCATGGAGCGGCGGGTGCCGTTCGACGTCGAGCCCAGCCCCATGCAGTGTATGATGAACGCGCAGAACCGGGCGCAGCAATTCCTGCGGCTGCACCCGCAATGGCGGCTTGCGGGCTGGCGGTGCGAGGTGAACAAGGCGCGCGATACGTGAGCCGCCCTAATAGATCACCACGCTGCGGATGGACTCCCCGCGCGTCATCAGATCGAAGCCCTCATTGATCCGCTCGAGCGGCATGGTGTGGGTGATCAGGTCGTCGATGTTGATTTTCCTCTCCATGTACCAATCGACGATCTTGGGCACGTCCGTGCGTCCCCTGGCCCCGCCGAACGCGCTGCCCTGCCAATGCCGGCCGGTGACGAGCTGGAAGGGGCGAGTCGAGATCTCCTGCCCCGCGCCTGCGACCCCGATGATGGTCGAAACGCCCCAGCCCTTATGGGCGCACTCCAGCGCCTGGCGCATCAGCGTGACATTGCCGACGCACTCGAAGCTGTAATCGGCGCCTCCCTTGGTCAGCTCCACCAGATGACCAACCAGGTCGCCCCGCACCTCGCTCGGGTTGACGAAATGCGTCATGCCGAACTTGCGCGCCAGCGCCTCGCGCCGCGGATTGACATCGACGCCCACGATCATATCGGCGCCCACCATGCGCGCGCCCTGGATCACGTTCAGCCCGATGCCGCCGAGGCCGAACACGACGACGTTGGACCCTGGCTCGACCTTGGCGGTGAAGATCACCGCGCCGATGCCGGTGGTCACGCCGCACCCGATGTAACACACCTTCTCGAACGGAGCGTCCTCCCGGATCTTCGCCAGCGCGATCTCCGGCACCACCGTGTAATTGGCGAAGGTGGACGTGCCCATATAGTGCAGGATCGGCTTGCCGTTCAGCGAGAACCGGGTGGTGCCGTCCGGCATCAGCCCGCGTCCCTGGGTGATGCGGATCTTCTGGCACAAATTGGTCTTGCGGCTGAGGCAGTACTCGCATTCCCGGCATTCCGGGGTGTAGAGCGGGATGACGTGATCGCCCTTGCGGAGACTGCGGACGCCGGGGCCGACATCGACGACGATGCCCGCCCCTTCGTGGCCGAGGATCGCCGGGAACAGCCCTTCCGGGTCGGCGCCGGAGAGCGTGTATTTGTCGGTGTGGCAGATCCCCGTGGCCTTGATCTCGACGAGCACCTCGCCCTCGCGCGGGCCTTCGAGTTGCACCGTCTCGATCGCCAGGGGTTTGCCCGCCTCGAAGGCCACGGCCGCGCGCACGTCCATCTCGCCTGATTCCTCCGCCAATGCTGGGCCAAGAGGTCATGCTAAGCGAAGCGGGCGCGGGTGCCCCGATCAAACTAAGTTGAAGATTATGAGCAAGCCGTACTCTCGTAGGCGAACGGATTGTGCGCTTACGATACGTCGCCGGGTATGTTCCGGTCGCGGTGAACTGTCTATAGGCAATCCATCTAAGATCAATTCCATAGGAGGGACTTCCCGATGAAGCTGAACGCGCGCTCGCTGCTGGCGGGCACGATTCTGGGTGCGGCCTCGGCTCTGTTCGGGGCCAGCGGGGCGTCGGCGAACGAGAGCCTGTTGAAGCTGGAGCAGAATCCGGCGGATTGGGTCATGCCGACGGGCGACTATGCCAACCACCGGTATAGTGCGCTCAACCAGATCAACACGCAGAACGTGAAGAACCTGCACCCGGTTTGGACCTTCTCCACCGGCGTGCTGCGCGGTCATGAGGGCTCGCCGCTGGTGATCGGCGATGTGATGTACTTGACCACTCCCTTCCCCAACACGGTGTTCGCGCTCGATCTGAACAACAACGGCCGGATCATCTGGAAATACGAGCCGAAGCAGGATCCCAACGTCATCCCGGTGATGTGCTGCGACACCGTCAACCGGGGCGTGGCGTACGGCGACGGCAAGATCTTCCTGGATCAAGCCGACGCGACCCTGGTGGCGCTCGACGCCAAGACCGGCCAGCTTGTCTGGAAGGCGGTCAACGGCGACCCGAAAAAGGGCGAGACCATGACCGGCGCGCCGATCGTCGTGAAGGACAAGGTGATCGTCGGCATCAGCGGCGGCGAGTTCGGCGTGCGCGGGCGCATGACCGCGTACAACGTCAAGGACGGATCGCTGGCCTGGAAGGCCTATTCGACCGGCCCGGACAACGAAATGCTGATCGATCCGCAGAAGACCACCAGCCTCGGCAAGCCGGTCGGCGCGAACTCGTCTCTCAACACCTGGGAGGGCGACCAGTGGAAGATCGGCGGCGGCGACACCTGGGGCTGGACCTCCTATGATCCGAACCTCAACCTGATCTACTACGGCTCCGGGAATCCGAGCACCTGGAACCCCACCCAGCGGCCGGGCGACAACAAATGGTCCATGACCATCTTCGCCCGCGACCCGGACACGGGGATGGCCAAGTGGGTCTACCAGATGACGCCCCATGACGAGTGGGACTATGACGGCGTGAACGAGATGATCCTGGCCGACCTGACCGTGGACGGAAAGCCGGTCAAGGCGCTGGTGCATTTCGACCGCAATGGCTTCGCCTACACCCTGAACCGCGAAACGGGGGAGCTGCTGGTCGCGGAGAAATACGATCCGGCCGTGAACTGGGCGACCCATGTGGACATGAAGACCGGCCGCCCACAGGTGGTGCAGAAATATTCCACCCAGGCGAACGGTCCGGATCATAACACCAAGGGCATCTGCCCGGCGGCGCTGGGGACCAAGGATCAGCAGCCTGCCGCCTTCTCGCCCCAGACCAAGCTGTTCTACGTGCCGACCAACCACGTCTGCATGGACTACGAGCCGTTCAAGGTCTCCTACACCGCCGGTCAGCCCTATGTCGGCGCCACTCTTTCCATGTTCCCGCCACCCGGCTCGAACAATCTTGGCAACTTCATCGCCTTCGATGCGAGCACAGGCAAGATCGTGTGGTCCGATCCGGAGCCGTTCTCGGTTTGGTCCGGGGCTCTAACCACCGCCGGCGGCCTGGTCTTCTACGGCACGCTGGAAGGATATCTGAAGGCCGTGGACATGAAGACCGGACAAGAGCTGTACCGGTTCAAGACACCCTCCGGGATCATCGGCAACGTCATGACCTATGAGCATGGGGGCAAGCAGTACGTCGGCGTGCTGTCCGGGGTCGGCGGCTGGGCCGGCATCGGCATGGCCGCTGGTCTGACCGAGGACACCGCGGGACTGGGCGCGGTGGGCGCTTACAAGGCGCTCTCCAACTACACCCAGCTCGGTGGCGTCCTGACCGTGTTCGCGGTCGATTAGAGCTTGTGATTGACGATTCTTGCCCTGGGCGCCGAGTGGGACTCGCCCAGGGCAAGCCCTTTCCCGGCGATGGAAGAATGCCGGGCCGGATCTGGAGATTTGGATGAATCGAATAGCCTTATTGCTGGCCGCCTGCGCGACGGGCGGCCTGATCTCGTCTGGCCGCCTGATCGCGGCCGGCCAGGAAAAGCCCTACGTGGTGCAGGACGGCAAGGTTGGCCCGCACGTGTACAACGGCTATCGGCGGTATGGCGAATCCTGCCTGCGCTGCCATGGCCCGGACGGGGCGGGCAGCTCCTACGCGCCAAGCCTGGTCGACTCGCTCAAGAGCATGACCGAACAACAGTTCGACGAGGTGGTGATCAACGGCAAGCAGGACGTTAACACGGCTAGTGAAAAGGTCATGCCCGCGTTTGGCACGGTCGAGGATGTGGTGCTCTATCTCAACGACATCTACGCCTATCTGAAGGCGCGGTCGGACGGCGTGCTCGGCCGTGGCCGGCCGACGCGGATCGGCGACGATGCGCAGTAACGCCCTCGCCGCGGCATGTATCGGGCTCGCGGCGTGGCTCGCGCCGCCCGCGGGGGCGCAGAACACGCCCGACCTCGCGTCGCGGACCGCGCTGCGGGTCTGCGCCGATCCGAACAACATGCCGTTCTCCGACGAGAAACGGCAAGGGTTCGAGAACAAGATCGCCGAGCTGGTCGGGCAGGATTTGCACCTGCCGGTGGAGTTCGTGTGGTTCCCGCAGGTGATCGGCTTTGTCCGGCACACGCTCGGCGCGCAGGCCTGCGACGTGGTGATGGGCACGGTCAGCGGCGCCGACATGATGGACACCACCAACCCCTATTATCACACGGGATACATGCTTGTGACCCGGGAGGGAGACCATATCGAAGCGGACGAGGTCGGAGATCCGGCCCTTGCGGGCAGGCGCTTCGGCGTGGTCGCCGCGACGCCGCCCACCGATTTGCTGCTCCGCCACAAGCTGCTGGCGCAAACCACGTCCTATGCGCTTACCATCGACACGCGCTTTGAATCGCCAGCGCGGGCGATGTTGCAGGATCTGGTGGACCACAAGATCGATGTCGGCCTGCTCTGGGGGCCGTTCGCGGGCTACTTCATCACCCATGAGCGCCTGCCCCTGAAGGCGGTCGTGCTGAGATCCGAAACCGACACGCCGCGGCTCGACTATCGCATTTCCATGGGCGTGCGTCCGAACGAGCCGGGATGGCGGCGGCAACTGAACCAGGTGATCCAGCGGCGCCAGCACGATATCACCGCCATCCTCCTCGACTACGGCGTGCCGCTGCTGGACGAGCAGGATCATTTGATACCAGCGGAGCGCGCGTTGTCGCGGTGAAAGGCGCGTCGCTCGCAACCGCGCTGTGCTGGACAGTGCTCGCCTCGCCGGCGAATGCTGGCGTCCCGGAACCGCCCGGATACCGAATGGATGAGTACCGCGCGCCGACACCCGATGCGGTGCCCGGCGGAATGGTGATCCATACCGATGCGCTGAAGGCGCGGCTTGATCAAGGTGGGGTGGTGTTGATCGATGTCCTGCCCGCGCCGCGCCGGCCACCGGGGATGAGGCCGGGCACGCCCTGGATGCCGGAGCCGCATCGCGACCTGCCGGGCAGCTTGTGGTGGCCGGATGTCGGGCGAGGCGCGATCAGCCCGGCGCTGGAGGCGTGGTTCCGCGACCGGCTCGCGCAAGCGACGGGTGGCGACAAGGGTCGGCCCGTGGTGTTCTACTGCCTCAACAATTGCTGGATGAGCTGGAACGCCGCCAAGCGCGCCGCCTCCTTTGGATATCGGGACGTTCTCTGGTATCCGGAAGGCGTGGATGGCTGGAACGCGGCGGGTTACGCGCTGCGGGAGGCGACGGCCGAAGCCGCTGACCCATGAAGGATAGCCTACCGGTGCTCCAACTCCTGCAACGCCGCGGCAAAGCGCCCAAGCCGGCTTTCCAGGGCCACCGGTAATTCGCAAGCGTAGCGCAACGTGCGCTGGGTATCCTGGAACATGCGGATCACGAGGTCGCGCTGGTGAACCGCATCGGCGCGGCTGGCCGTTTCCGTCTCTGGCTGCCCGGCCAGCTCCGTGTTCAACCGCGACACGACATGCTCGACCTCGCGCTGGCGGCGGGCGAGGGATTCGATGCGCTCGATGACGTCCTGACGCTCCTGGCCAACCTCATCGAGGAGCCCGGCGAAAACCACCGGCAGCTTGGCGGCGCGCTCGGCCTCGGGCAACGCATCGGCGAACGCGCGCAGCTTGGCAACCGCCGTATCCAAGGGAACGGAACGCGGCGCGACCTCGCGCACCAGCTCCGCCACGCGCGGATCGGACCGCCAATCCGCCATGGGTGGCGGTCCCGCCCAGAACTGGCCGAAGCTCAATGTCGGTATCAAGCGCTGCGGACATGGCCAGTCCGGACTTTGCCTCGGGGCTGCGCCGGCAAGCAGGCCAAGAACGGCCGTCCCCACCGCAGCACGAATCACGACGCGCGACCCGTTCAGCGTCATCCCGTCCGCAGACCCTTCACCGTCTCGATCCCCAGCGCACCCTTCAGGCGGGCATCGTCGAAATCCGCATCCGTTGCATCGGCCCCGGTCAGATTGGCGCCGGTCAGATCAGCGCCGGAGAAATCCGCATGGCGCAAATCCGCCCCGGAGAAATTGGCGCCCGCGAGATCGGCGAAGCGGAAGGAGACATGACCAAGCGCGGCGCCGGAAAAGTTAGCGCCGTTGAGCTTGGCGCTCGAAAAGTCAGTATGGATCAGCCCCATCGATTGGTTGCGCATGTCGGCAGCCATCTGCGCGTGGGAGAAGTTCGCGCCGCGCATGTCATCGAGGCTGAACCGCGCCATGATATGCGCGCCCGAGAGATTAGCATTCACGAACGAGGCGGCCTCGGCGGGCGTGGTCTGGAGGCCGGCGGACACGACAAGGGTCTCCAACACCGCATCTGACAGATTGGCGCGATCGAAGTTCGCGCCCATGATCCAAGCGAGATTCAGCAGCGCGCCGGAGAGATTGGCGCCCGCGAGGTTGGTGCCGACCAGCTTGGCGCCGCTGAGATCGGCCGCGGACAGATCGACGCCGCTCAAATTGAGGCCGCTGAGATCCAGATCCCTCAGCGACTGGCCGCGAAAGCTTGGTCTCTTGCCGGCTGGCGCGGTTGCGAGAGCATCGCGCACCTGCGCAATGCTCAGTGGAGCATCCGCCGCGCAGTCCGGCCGGGGTGTCGCGCCCCGCCGGTCCTCGGGAACGCGGCAGTTATCGACTCGTTGCGCATCGGATGCCTTGTCCCACAGACGTTCCTTCAAGGTCTCCGGCGCCTGCGCACGCGCCCCGGTCTGGCCCGCGATCAAGCACAGCGACACCCCCAGCCACAGCGCGAAGGGTGTGCGGCTCATTCGCCGCCCGCGCGGCGGGCGATCAGGCCACGTGACGGATCGTATCCTTGGATGGCGAGGACCAGGAACACCGCCAGGAACAGCACCACCACGCCGGCGGAGATCGCGTCGAACTGATCATAGAGGGCGAACCGGATCAGCTCCGTCGCGTGGGTGAACGGGTTGATTTGGCAGACCCAGTAGAGCGTCAGGCTGGATTGCTCCACCCGCCACAGCGGATAGAGGGCGGAGGAGGCGAAGAACATCGGGAAGATGACAAAGTTCATCACGCCAGCGAAGTTCTCAAGCTGGCGGATGAAAGAGGAGAGAACCAGGCCGAGCGCGCCCAGCATCAGCCCGGACAGGATCAGCGCCGGCAGGACCGCGAAATATCCCGACACGGGCGGCTGGATGTCCCAGGCGAGCGCGATCACTAGGAAGATGTAGACTTGCACCACGGAGACGGCAACGCCGGCCAGCAGCTTGGAGACAAGCAGGAACCAGCGCGGGAAGGGGCTGACCATCAAGGTCTTCATGCTGCCCATCTCGCGGTCGTAGACCATCGAGAGCGAGCTCTGCATCCCGTTGAAGAGCTGGATCATCGCCATCAAGCCGGGCGCGATATAGACCTCGTACGGGATGTAGGTGTCGTACGGCGGAATGATCGAGACGCCGAGCACGAAGCGGAAGCCGGCGGCGAAGATCGCCAGCCAGACCAGCGGGCGGACCAGGGCGGAGACGAAGCGGCCACGCTGGTTGATCCAGCGCAGCGCCTCCCGCCGCACGATCCCATTCAGGCAGCGCGCGTAGTGCGCAGGGGTCAGGCCAGGGCGTCTCATGCGCGGGCCTCCGCGATCAAGCGGTCGAAGGCGGATCGAAGGTCGGCGGCGCCTGCGCGAGCCACAACCTCTGGCACTGGACCGGAAGCGAGCACGCGTCCCGCGTGCAGCACCACCACCTGCGCGTCGTCGGTGGCCTCGTCGATCAGGTGCGTGGCCCATAGCACGCCCAGTCCCCGCGTCGCCCCCAGATGGCGGACATGGTCGCGCAGGAAGCGCCGGCTCTCGATATCGAGCCCGACCGTGGGTTCGTCCATCAGCAGGAGCGAGGGATCATGCACCAACGCGCGGGCCAACTCAACGCGGCGCCGCTGGCCCCCGGAGAGCAGGCGTGCCTTGTCGCGCCGACGCGCGGTGAGATCCACCCGCTCCAGCTCGGCCTCGATCCGCGCCGCCGCCTCGCGGCGCGGCATACCGTGCAGCGAGGCGTGGTAGACCATGTTCTGCTCCACCGTGAGATCAAGGTCGAGCGTCGATTGCTGGAAGACCACCCCCATCCGCGCCAGCGCCAGCAGCGGATCGCGCCGTATGTCGCTGCCGTACACGCTGATCGACCCGCTCCGGCTGTAATAGAGGCGGGTGATCAGCGCGAACAGCGTGGTCTTGCCGGCGCCGTTCAGTCCCAGCAGGACAGTGAAGGCGCCCGGCTGGACAGTGAAGCTCACGTTGTCCAGCGCCTTGCGCGCGCCGAAGGCGTGGCTCAGTCCGGACACGGCAAGCGCCGGGGCGGCGGTCGTGGCCGGATCAGCGCGATCGAGCATGGCTCATGGCCCGACCACCACGCCCCAGGGCAATTGCCCGACCGGAACGGATTTCACGACCTTCAGATCCGGCACGTCGATCACCGACATATCGTTGCTCACCCCGTTCGCAGTGTAGAGTATCTTGCCATCGGGGGAGAGGTCCATGTGCCAGACGCGCTGGCCGACCAGCAGGTACTTCTTCACCTCGAATGTCTGCGTGTCGATGACCGCGACGCGATTGGCCGGGCCGAGCGCGACGAAGGCCAGTTTGCCGTCCTTGCTGAGCGTGATGCCAACCGCCTGGATCGCCTCGGTGGGCACGCCTGGTATGGCGAAATGGATCGTGTGCAATACCTTGTGCGTTGCCGCATCGATCACCGCGACCGAGCCGCCGACCTCCGAGGAGACCCACACGCGGGAGCCGTCGGCGTTGAACACCGCGAAGCGCGGCCGGCTGCCGACCAGCACATTGGCGACCACCTGGTGCGTCTTGGCGTCAATGAAGTGCGCCATGCTGGTGGTCTCCGACGTGTTGACGATGGTCTTGCCGTCGGGGCTGACCGCCATGCCCTCCGGCTCGATGCCGGTCGGGATCTCGGTGGTGACGCGACCCTCCGGGATGTCGAGCACCGAGACCATGTTGTCGTTCTCGTTGGCGACGTAAAGCGTCTTGCCGTCCGGGCTGAGGGCGAACGTCTCCGGGTCAGGCCCGCTCGGGAGCGTCCGGGTCACGGTGAGCGTGGCGAGGTCGAGCACCTCGATATGGTCGGCGTCGCTGGTGCAGATATACAGGCTCTTGCCGTCCTTCGACAGCAGGATGCCGCGCGGGCGCGCGCCGACCGGGACGGTGGCCACCACCTTGAGCGATTGCGCGTCCAGGACGGTGATGGTGTTGTCCTTCTCGTTGGAGACGAAGATCCGCTCCGCGGAGGCGGAGGCGGCCAGAAAGGGCGCGCAGAGCAGCACGGCGAGGCAAAACAGCGCCTTGCGGATCAGTGGATGTGGCATTGTGTCTCCGGCTGGTCGATGCCGAGCGTGTCGAGCTGATTGAATTGGTGCAGGAATCCTGGCTGCGGGGAGATCGAGACGAGCGAGCGCGCATCGGCCAACAGCACCGGCTGGCGTAACTGGCCATCCCAGGGCCGGAACGACATCGGGGCGCCCTTGAAGCCGGCGAGCTCGAACTCCTTGCTCCGCATGTAGGCCGCTATCGCCTTGGGATCGGTGCTCGCGGCGCGCGTCGCCGCCTCGCCGATCGCGCGCGTCGCCAGCCACGCGCCGTAGTCGCGATCGGTCATCCAGCGATGCGCGAGGCGGAGGAAGCGGGCCTGCAACTGGGTGGCGCCATACTCGTCGAAGGGCCGCGCCCATGCTGACGGGACAAGGCCCTGGGTGCCCGCGACAGGGCGCGGATCGGTGGTGCGGTAGCTGAGATCGTCGCCGAACGCACCCGCCTCGTCGGCGACCACGAGCACGTCGTAGCTGGTCCCTTGCGTCAGCTTGGCGACCTCGGTGTTGATCTCGAAATGGCCGGTGTCGGCCTGCTGCGCGGCCGGATTGAAGGTCCACGGGCGATCGGTGGTGATGCGGATCTGGAATTTCCTCGCCGAGCGGCGCACCGCGTCGGCATAGAGCTGGTCCGCCGGACCGCGTCCGACCACCAGCATCACGCGACGCCAGTTTTTCACCACCAGGTACTGCATCAATGCGTCGGCCAGCATGGACCGGCTCGGCAGCACATGCAGCACGTTGGCGCGGCAGTCTGCGGCGCGCAGCGAGTCGTCTTGGTCCGCCGCGTCGATGATGAGGCTGTCCTTCGCCTCCGACAGGTCGGCGACCTTCAGCAGCAATGGCGCGGGCAGGTCGGTCACGAACAGTCGCGCGCCGGCCGCGGCGGCGCGTTGGAAGGCTGGCAGGATCGACGCCTCGTTGGCCTCCAGAACCTCCTGAAGCCGGTAGGATTGGTGCGTGAAACGCCCCGTGGTCGCGTCGTCCGCGACGCCAAGCCGGGCACCCTGGACGCCCTGGTCGCGCGGCGGCGCGTCGAGCATGGAAGCGGGATAGGTATGCGTATCGGCGAGGCCGAGATAGACGATATCGACGAGGGAAGATGTCTCGGCGCGGACATCGGCGCCCAGTCCCAGAAGCAGCATCGCGCCAAGCAGGATACCGAACCGCATGAGACCACTGAACCTCCCATCGCGATGGATGCACCACCAGGCTAGCCGCGCCGCGGCGTTGCTGGCGGTGGTGCTCCTTCTATTGGCCAGCGCCACGGGACACGCTGAAGAGAAGCCGCGCATCGCGGTGTTCGGCTTCCAGCTTATCGACACCTCTCCGGCGCCCCCCACCCCGGAAGAGCGTGATCGAACCCGCCGGCTTGGCGAGGCGCTGCGCGAGGCCTTGCAGCGATCGGGCCGCTACGAGGTGGTCGATATCGCCCCGGTGCGCGACAAGCTGGCCGGGATGGCGGAGATACGCGACTGCAACGGCTGCGAGCGCGCGCTGGCCCGCGAGCTTGGCGCGAGCCAGGCGGCCTATGGCTGGGTGCAGAAGGTGAGCAACCTGATCCTGAATCTGAACCTCGTGATCGAAGACGTGGCGAGTGGACGCATCCTGCACGCGGGCAGCGTGGATATTCGCGGCAATACCGATGAATCCTGGTTTCGTGGACTTAAGTTCCTGTTAGAAGAGCATGTGTTCGACACCGCGCCCGGTTGACGCGGCCTGGCCCTCCGGTTGAATAATCCCAGCCATGTCCGAAGCTGCCGCCCGGATGATCGGCCGTCGTGCCACGTTGCTGCTGCCCCTGACCCTGTGCGCCGTTCGCGCGCGGGCGGCGGCGCCCACGATCCGGATTGGCGTCCTCCGCTTCGGCACCGTTTCGTGGGAGATCGATGTGATCCGCCGCCATGGCCTGGATGCGGCGGCGGGCGTCGCGGTCGAGCCGATCGAGTACGCGGCCGCGCAAGCGACCCAGACAGCGTTGCAGGCCGGCGTGGTGGACATGGTGGTGATCGATTGGCTGTGGGTCTCCCGCCAGCGCCATGCCGGGGCGGACTTCACCTTCACGCCGTTCTCCAACGCCTCTGGGGGCCTGATCGCGCCGCCGGACTCTCCGGTCCGCGCCATTGGGGATCTGCCGGGTCGGCGCCTTGGCGTCGCCGGCAGCCCGATCGACAAGAATTGGCTGATCCTGCGCGCCTACGCCGAACAGATGCTCGGCGTTGACATCGCGCGCGCGGCCCAGGCGAGTTTCGCGCCGCCGCCCTTGCTGCATGAGCAGATCCAGCGCGGGCGGCTGGATGCCGTGCTGACCTTCTGGCCTTTCGTCGCCAAGGGCGAGGCGGCGGGGATGCGCCATGTGCTGGATATCGGGGACGCAGTGCGCGGCCTTGGCATCCATGCGGAGGTGCCGGTGATCGGCTACGTGTTCTCTGAAGCTTGGGCGAAGCGGAACCGACCCGCGCTGGACGGCTTTCTTTCCGCCTCGGGAAAGGCGCGTGCCATACTGGCGGAGTCCGACGCCGAATGGCAGCGATTGATGCCGTTGACTGGCGCGAAAAGTCAGGCGGAGCTCGAACGGCTCAAGGCGCTCTATCGAGCCGGCATACCCCGCCAGTGGGGCGAGGCGGAGCGGCGGGCCGCCGCCCAGCTTTTCACCGTGCTGGCGCGGATCGGCGGCCAGGAGCTTGTCGGCGCGGCGGGGACGCTAGCGGAGGGAACCTTCTGGCCCGTCACCGGAGCCTGACCATGACTCGCCGCATCGGCTGGCGTCCATCCGCGGCGCGGATTCTCTCGGTCGTTGCCTTTCTTTTGCTCTGGGAGCTAGCTGGCTGGATCGCGCAGAGCCGGCTGCTGCCACCGGCCTCCGCCGTGCTGGTGGCGATCGCGCGCGACTGCGCCTCTGGCGTGCTGCCGTACAACCTTGCCATCACGCTGGCGCGCGTCGCGGTCGCCTTCGTCGTCTCAATGCTGCTGGGATCGGCGCTCGGGTTGGCGATGGGCGTCTGGCGCGGCCTCGACCTGGCGCTCGATAGCTGGGTGACGGTGCTGCTCAACATGCCGGCGCTGGTCGTCATCGTCCTGATGTATGTCTGGTTCGGCATGAACGAGGCGACGGCGGTCGGCGCCGTGGTGCTGAACAAGCTGCCCAGCACGGCGGTGACGATCCGCGAGGGCGCGCGCGCCCTGGACCGCGGCCTGCTGGAGATGGCGCGCAGCTTCCGGATGCGGCGCTGGCCGACTATCCGGCACGTCGTGTTGCCGCAGCTTTATCCTTACCTGTTCGCCGCCTCCCGATCGGGGCTGGCGATTATTTGGAAGATCGTGCTGGTGGTGGAGCTGCTGGGACGCAGCAACGGCGTCGGATTCCGCATCCAGCTCTACTTCCAGATGTTCGATGTCACCGAAATCCTGGCCTACACGGTGGCGTTCCTGGCGGTCGTGCAGGGGCTGGAATGGGTGGCCCTCCAACCGCTTGAGCGGCGGGCCTCTCGATGGCGGAGGTAATGCTGCGCGCGCTGGTCCGGCGCAAGCTGTACCGGCACCCGGCCGGCGCGCGGGTCGTGTTGGAGGGCATCGACCTGGTGCTAGGCCCGAAGGAGATCGTGGCCCTGGTCGGCCCGTCAGGCTGCGGCAAGACGACGTTGCTGCGGATCATCGCCGGTCTCGATCGGGATTTCGAGGGAGAGCTTGCTTGGCGCGGCGGGGCGCCGCCGCGCATCGGCGTGGTGTTCCAGGAACCCCGCCTGCTGCCATGGCGCACCGTGCGGCGCAACCTGACCTTGGTGCTGCCGACCGACGAGGCGGGGGAAGCCGACCGGCTGCTGCACGCGCTCGGGTTGTGGCACGTACGCGAGATGTTCCCCACGGAGCTATCGCTCGGGATGGCGCGGCGCGTGGCGATCGCGCGGGCCTTCTCGATTGCCCCCGCGTTGCTCCTGCTCGACGAGCCCTTCGTGTCGCTGGACGCGGCGAGCGCCGAGACGAGCCGGGCGCTCCTGCTGACCGCTTGGCGGCAGCGCCCGACGGCGGCGATCCTCGTCACGCATGATCTGACAGAGGCGGCGATGCTCGCCGACCGCATCCTTGTCCTCTCGACCGGTCCGGCGCGGATCGGCCGCGAGATCAACGTTCCGAAAGAGATCAGGCGTGCTGGGGCGGCACGGGCGGAGGCGTTCGCCGCCAACCTGCGCGGCGGCGAACTGCTCCTGCCGTCCCGAAGCTCTATTTGAGCGTCTCGAGATAGGCGATCACGTTCTGCCGGTCCGCCTCGGACTTCAGGCCGGGGAAGATCATCTTCGTGCCCTGCACCACCTTCATCGGCGCGGCGAGATAGGTGTCGAGGGTTTCCGGAGTCCAGGTCTTGTCGAAGGCCTTCATTGCCGGTGAATAGGTGTAGTCCGACAGGCTTCCGGCTTTGCGGCCGACGACGCCGTGCAGGCTCGGCCCGATCTTGTTCACCCCGGCATCGGTCGAGTGGCAGATCGCGCAGTTCTGCGTGAAGACGGTCTTCCCGGCCGCCGCGTCGCCGGCGGCGGAGGCTCGCGCGGCGATCAACAAGCTCAAGGCTGCCAGAGTCAACACACCGGTCAATGGCTTTCCCATCATGTCCTACCTTGCTGTGAGCGGAACGAAACGAATGAGGGATCGGATAGTTCGCGCCGTTGTGAAGTGGCGACGGCAGACGGTCTCGGAGGCTCGGTGCATTGTCCGTCGGGACAAAGGAGAAGGATAGAGGGTGACAGTCACGACACGAAGCGAGCATCGCTGTTTCGGCGGGCGTATAGTGTTCTGCGAATCCCCTTCTAAGGCAACGGGAACCGAAATGCGGTTCGCCGTATTCGTACCGCCGCAGGCCGGGCAGGGCAAGGTTCCGGCGCTCTACTGGCTGGCCGGGCTGACCTGCACCGAGGAAACCTTCGTCATCAAGGCTGGGGCGCAGGGAGAGGCGGCCCGGCTTGGGCTGATGCTGGTGGCACCCGACACCAGCCCGCGCGGAGCGGGCATTCCGGGCGAGGACGAGGACTGGGATTTCGGCACCGGCGCGGGATTTTACCTGGACGCGACCGCCGAACCATGGTCACGGCATTACCGGATGGCGCGCTACGTCACGCAGGAGCTGCCGGCCCTGATCGAGGACGCATTCCCGGCGGTTCCGGGCGTGCGCGGCGTGTTCGGCCACTCCATGGGCGGACACGGCGCGCTGGTGACGGCGCTGCGCGACCCGGTGCGCTGGCGCTCGGTCTCCGCCTTCGCCCCCATCGCCAACCCGGCCGCCGTTCCGTGGGGGGAAAAGGCGTTCTCCCGCTATCTGGGGCCGGATCGGGCGGCGTGGGCCGAATGGGATGCGAGCGCGCTCATGCGCAAGCGGGCCTATCCGGGGCGAATCTTGGTCGATCAAGGGCTCGCCGACCAGTTCCTGAACGTGCAGCTCAAACCCGAGGCGCTGGAGGCGGCGGCGGCGGAATCGGGGCAGGATCTGATGCTGCGGCGCCATCCGGGCTACGATCACAGCTATTGGTTCATCCAGAGCTTCATCGCCGATCATCTCGCCCATCACGCCGGGGCGCTATGCCGATGAGCGCGCCTCGGCTGGCAATGCTGGCGCTCCTGGTCGGGATGGCGGTGCCCAGCATCGCGGCCGGGCCGCTGCGCTTCTGGAATCTCACTGGCGCCACGATCACCAGGCTGGAGCTGGCCCCGGTAGGGACGCAGGCCTGGAGCGCCAACCAGACCGCCAATGATCCCGACGGGGCGGTGGACGCAGATGAACGGCTGAAGCTGAGCGGCATCCAACCAGGGCGGTACGATGTGCGGCTGACCGACAAGACCGGCCGGACGTGCATGGTGCGCAACGTGGAGGTCGTGGCCGACAAGCCCTATGCCTTCTCGGTGTCCGAGCAGGATTTGACGGACTGCCATCGGTAGGGCGGCCCCTCCCGCAAGCTCTTTACGACACGCCCCGCGCCACCATGCCCCCAATGCGATCCGCGAGTTGCCCAAGCGCCACGCTCATCGCGCTGACCAGCGCGGCGGCTGTGTCGGCCGCGCGGGGCACGGCCAGGGTGACAACCTGCCCGATGTCGCGTCCATTCCGGCGCGATACCGTGACAAGCGCGCGCAGCACGAGCGGTCCAGAGGCCGGGGCATCGAACCGCTGGATGCTGACCGCCACCGTCGCGAGCGGGGCCAGGGTGGCGCCAGTCGCCTCTCGCATGACCACCGTGCCAGGCAGGCGCAGCGAGAGATCCTCAGTCAGAACCCGGCCGATCATGTCCGATGGTGACTCCGCCCAAACGCTGCGCGGGGTGATGCGCAGCCGGTAGCCGAGATCGGCAAGCACCATCTCTTGCCGGTCGAGATAGCCGGCGAGGTGGACGCGGCGCAGCTCGACGACGCGCGGCCCGCCGGCCTTCTCGGCACCGGGGACTGGGGCAAGTACATAGTAGGCCGGCGTGGGAGAGCAGCCAGCCAAGGCGATCCCAGTAGCCAAGAACGCGGCGAGCAGCGCGCGCCTCATTTCGTCGCCTCGCCGCTGCGTCCGAGCAGCAATGCCTCGGGATGGCGGGTGAGGAAGTCAGAGAGCAAGCGGACCGAGCGCAACGTCTCGTCGGCCTGCACCAACAGGCGCTGCATCTCGTCGTGGATATCCGACCGGCCGCCATAGCTGGCGCCGAACGAGCTTAGCAGGGCGTTGGCGCGGGTCAGCGTCGCTTGCAGGGTGGCGGACATCTCCGGCAAGCGGCGCAGCGCCGGGGTGACGGCGGCGTCGGTCTTGCGCACGAGGTCGCGCGCCATGGCGCTGGTGGCGGTGAGATTGTCCAGCGCCTGCTTCACCTGCGGGCTCGCGAGCGTCTGATCCAGGTTGCTGAGCGTATGATTGAGATGCGCGCCAATTTCCGCCAGCGGAAGCTGATCCAGCTTGACAGCGATGCCGGCGAGCGACTGGGTGAGGTTCTGCAATCCAGCCGATTGGCTGGGCAGTACCACCGGCCCTTGTCCCTGGGTCTGCCCTGATGGTGCGGCCGGCACGGTCTCGGGTCCGCTCGGTGCCGGGCCTGGAGCCGTGGCGGGCAGCTCGGTGGGCGGGCCAGCGACCAGCCAGGCCGTGGGCCTTATCGGCGCCCCCAGGGCGTTCGTGTGCTGAGCGGGCAGGGGCGGGGTGCTGCTGCCTGGGGAATTGCCGAGGCTCGGGACACTGGACGCGGGCGGCGCGCCGGAGCCGGGCGGCGTGGAGAAGCGCAACGCCAGCGACTGCGATCCGGCGAGCACGTTGGACAGGTGCAGCTCCGCCTGCATCCCGTCTCGCCGCAACTGCTCGGCGATTTCCTCCGGAGTGCCCTGGGGCACGCCGTTGGTGAACAGGCGGCTGGGCTGCACCTCGAAGGCGACGCGCGCCCGCGCCTCGCCCGTCTGCGAGTCCATCTGCAACCCGACATCGGTGACGACGCCGACCGGGATGCCGTACACCTCGACCGGCGCTCCTTTCGACAGGCCGCTGACCGAGCTTGTGAAATAGGTGACGAACGGGATCGCTGGGCCGGTGCCGAGCTCCGCTGCCACGCTCGCGTCAGGATAGAGGATGAAGGTCGCGCCGTCCGGCGCGGGCGGTGTGTCGCGGCCGCCGGGCGTGTCGAACGCGATGCCGCCGCTCAGCAGCGTGCGCAGGCTCGCCATCTGCACGTGCAAGCCGCCGCCGCCGAACTGCACCGACAATCCGGAGGCGTTCCAGAAATGCGATCCCTCGCGAACGTACTGGTCGTATGGCGCGCGGACGAAGAGATGGATGGCCACTGGCCGCCCTGGGGCAGGCTGATCGTGCCCCAGCACCTCGCCAACGGCGATGTTGCGATAGAGCACCGGGGAGCCGGAGCTGATCGAGCCGATCTCGTTCGTCGTCACCGTGTAGCTGCGTCCCGGCTCGTCGGAGCGGACCCGGGGCGGCTCGGTCAGGCCGACGAACTCGTCTTGCGGCTTGCCGCCTGGCGGGCCGGGATCGAAGTCGATGTAGCTGCCGGAGACCAGGGTCTCCAGCCCGCTCACCTGCCCGGCGGCGAAGCGCGGGCGAACCACCCAGAACCGCGCGTGTTCGGTCAGGTATTTTCTTGTCCCCGCGTCCATTTGCACCGTGACCCGCACCTGGCGCAACCGGTCGATCAACTGCACGGACTGCACGGTGCCGAGCGCGACCGCCTTGTGCTCCACCTTGGTCTGGCCCGCGGTCAGACCCTCGCCCGTTTCAAAGGTGATGGTGACCTGCGGCCCGCGCGAGGACAGCGTGTTGTAGACGATGTAGGCCGCGACCGCCGCGGCGAGGAGCGGGATCAGCCAGATCGGCGAGATGTGCCGCGCGCGCACGCGCGCTTTGGGGGCTTGGGTTTGAGGGCTCATCGGGCGTGCTCCGCGGTGAGGGTGCGCTGATCACCAAGGGGCGATGCGGCCGCGTCCCACATCAGCCGGGGATCGAAGCTCTCGGTCGCCAGCATGGTCAGGATGACCACGGCGGCGAAGGCGACCGCGCCGATCTGCACCTGAACGGAGGCGAGAAAACCCATGCGCACCAGTGCCACAAGGGCGGAGAGCATGAAGATATCGATCATCGACCAGCGGCCGATCGCGGTGATGATCCGATAGAGGCGGGTCCGGTCATGCAGCAGCCCCGCCCAGCCGAAATGCACGTTGAGCAGCATCACCGCCAGGCTGACCAGCTTGAGAAGCGGCACGGTGAAGCTGGCCATGAAGATGATGACGGCCAGTGGCCAGAGCTGCTTGTCGATCAGCTCCTCCACCCCGCCCAGGATCGTGTGCGGCGTGCCTCGGCCGAGATAGACCAAGGTCATCACCGGATAGATGTTCGCGGGGATGTAGAGGATGGTTGCGGCGATCACCAAGGCCCAGCCGCGCACCAGGCTGTTCGGCTTGCGCCGGCGCAGGCGGTGGCGGCAGCGCGGACAGCGATCCCGGCCATCGCCGGAAGCAAGGCTGACCAGCCGGCAACCACGGCAGGCGATCAGCACGCCATCCCCCGACAGCGCCCGAGCGGGCGCTGGGGTGGGGGCGTGCGCGCGCGCCAGGGCCTGCCACACCGCCTCCGCATCCAGCGTGGCGTCGGTCGCGACCATGACCAGCACCAGGGCGCCGATCAGATAGAGCGCAATGCCGGCATCCACCCGTCCGTAGCTGGAGGCTTGGGAATACGCGACCATGACGCCGATCAGGAACACCTCGATCATCGCCCAGGGGACGATGCGCTCGTAGAGCCGGAACACCAGGCGCAGCCCCGGCGGCGGCCGTGGCAGGCGCAGCCCCCCGAGCACCAGGATCAATGATCCAAGCTTGGTCGCGGGCATCACCCCGACCGTCAGGAATATCACGACGCCCAGCGCCCATGGTCCTCTGGCCTCCAGGACATGCGCGCCGGTGAGCACGGCGGCCTGGCGCTCCAGGCCGTAAAAGCTCATCGTGAGCATCGGCGTGAGCAGGGCGGCGATCAGCAGCATGAGCCCGGCGATGGCCAGGGCGAGCGTCCGGGTGAGGGGGTTCGGCCGCATACGGCGCAGCACGCCGCCGCAGCGCAGGCACTGGGCCAGGCCGCGCCGCGGCAGGACCAATGGCACGCTGTGCATCTGTCCGCAATCCGGACACTCCCGCAGCGTGTCGGGGACGAGAGGCGCGTCGATCTCTACCATCGGCCCTTCCTGAACGTGACGCGGTCCGATCCGTTTCCGTACCATGTGGCCAGCTTACAGACCCGCCGCGACGGTGCGATAGTCGGATGAGATGGAGGAGGGCAAGGATATGTCCGAGATCGCCCGCCGTGGGCTTTTGATCGGAGCCGGCCTTGCCGGCGGGGCGATGGTCGCCGGCGCTGCCGCACGAGCCGGTACCGGGCAAGCCCCGTGGACGGCGGAGTACTGGGCCAGGAAGGGCGAGGTCTCGCTGTGCCTGTACCGCAAGCGGCTCGCCGCGCCCGCGCCAGGCGAGGCAAATCCGCCCGTGCTGTTCCTCGTGCATGGCTCGTCCATCTCCGCACGTCCCAGCTTCGATCTCACGGTGCCAGGCGCGGGCGAGTACTCCCTGATGGATGTGTTCGCCCGCCACGGCTTCGATGTCTGGACAATGGATTTCGAAGGCTACGGCCGCTCCACCGTCACCGCTGGCAACTCCGACATCCGCTCCGGCATCGAGGATCTGCGTGCCGGGACCGATGTGGTTGCGCGGGAAACCGGGTGGCGAAGGGCCCACTTCATGGGCGAGAGCAGCGGCGCGATCCGGGCCGCCGCCTTCGCCATGACGGAGCCCGAGCGGGTGGACCGGCTGGTGCTGGAGGCCTTCACCTACACTGGCAAGGGCTCGCCCACGCTTGGCAAGCGGGCCGAGCAGCTCGAGTATTACCGAACGCACAACCGCCGCCCGCGCGGACTCGACATGATCCGGAGCATCTTCACCCGCGACAAGCCCGGCACCTCCGATCCGCGCGTGGCCGACGCGATCGCCGCGGCTGAGCTGCCGTTCGGCGACACGGTGCCCACGGGCACGTATCTCGACATGACCGCCCATCTGCCGCTGGTCGATCCCAAGCGCGTGCTCTCGCCCGTGCTGATGGTGCGCGGCCAGTACGACGGCATCTCCACCGATGCGGATCTGCTCGACTTCTTCACCCAATTGCCCAATCCGGACCGGCAGTACGCGATCATGGCCGGGGCGGCGCACTCTGTCACGCTCAGCCTCAATCGGGCCGAGCTGTGGCACACGATGCACGCCTTCCTCACCATGCCGAAACCCATTTTCGTCTGAAAGGAGCAGCGCCATGGGCTTTCTGAGCGACGAGGAGCTGAGCCGGTTGCTGCCCGCCGAGGAGGCCGCGTTCCCTGGGCCGATCCCGACGCAGATCGTCTCCAGCGACGAGTACTTTCCCGAGCCACAGACCACGAAGCAAAAGGAGGTCGAGGCGCGCCTCAAGGACATGGGCGACCGTCTCGCGAAGCGTCAGGGCATGAGCCGCCGCCGCTTCTTCCAGACCGCCTCCGGCATGGCCGCCGCGTTCCTGGCGATGAACCAGGTCTACGGCGAGATGTTCGCGGTCAGCGAGGCCGAAGCCGCGACGCCGGAGATGGCCAACGCGCGCGCTGTGTCGCTACAAGGTCAGGATGTCCTCGACATACACACCCATTTCCTGCGCGACGACACGCGGCTGACGAACTTCGTCGCCATGCGCGCCGCGGTGGGACGGCTGGGCTGGAACAAGGAGCTCTCCGGCAAGGAGCAGACGATCGACGATCTCAAGTTCGACAACTACTTCAAGGAGGTCTTCCTCGACAGCGACACCAAGGTCGCGCTGCTCACCAACTCCCCTTCGGAGGTTCCGGAGGATTGGTTCCTGACCAATGAGATGGTGTTCCAAGCCCGCGACAAGGTGAACCGCCAGGCGGGGGCGCGGCGGATGCTCGCGCACTACACCATCGTCCCCGGCCAGCCTGGCTGGCTGGAGGGCATCGACCACGCGATCGCGGAACTGCGCCCCGACGGCTGGAAGGGGTACACGATCGGCGACAACACGCACAAGAAGACCAGCCACTATCCGTGGCGGCTCAATGACGAGAAGCTGATGTACCCGGCCTATGAACGCTTCGCGAAAGCCGGCGTCAAGAACGTCTGCATCCACAAGGGGCTGTTCCCGCCCTCGGTCGAAGCGGTGGTGCCCAATCTGCGGCCCTATGTCGATGTCAGCGATGTCGGGCCGGCGGCGAGGGACTGGCCGCAGCTCAATTTCGTCATCTACCATTCCGGCTATCGCCACGTCGGCGGCTCGCCGGCGGAGGCGATGGCCGAGTGGGACCGCACCGGGCGCAGCTCGTGGGTCAGCGATCTCGCCGAGATCCCAGCCAAGTACGGGGTCAGCAACGTCTATGGCGACCTCGGCCAGCTCTTCGCCTACACCGCCGTCGCCGAGCCGCGCCTGGCGGCGGCGCTGATGGGCACGCTCGTCGAGGGCCTCGGGCCGGATCATGTGATCTGGGGCACCGACGCGGTGTGGACCGGCTCGCCGCAATGGCAGATCGAGGGGCTGCGCCGGCTGGAAATCCCGGAAGCGATGCAGAAGCGGTTCGGCTTCGCCCCGCTCGGTCCCGCGGATGGTCCGGTGAAGCGCGCCATCTTCGCCGAGAACGGCTTCCGCATTTTCGGCTACGATCGCCATGCCGAGCTGGTGAAGCCCGACCGGTTCGTCGAACTCAAGGCGGAGTACGAGCGTGCCGGGGCGGAGCGCAGCAACCTGCGCTATGGCTATGTCCGCAAAGCGTGATGGGACCACGATGAGCAAGACTCCCACTCCGAAATCCGCCGCCGGGCGCGTGAACAGCGACTGGGACCGCGACGCGGCGCTCGCCACCGCGCGCATCCTGCTGGAGATCAAGGCGGTGAACTTCCGCCCCGAGGAACCTTACACCTTCACCTCTGGCTGGAAGTCGCCCGTCTACATCGATTGCCGGCGGATCATCTACTTTCCCCGCGCGCGGGCCAAGATTTGCGCGCTCGGGGTCGAGAAGATCAATCGCCATGTCGGCTTCGAGACGATCGAGGCAGTGGCGGGCGGCGAGACCGCGGGCATTCCCTTCGCCGCCTGGATCGCCGAGCGGATGCTGGCGCCGATGGCCTATGTGCGGAAAAAGCCCAAGGGCTTCGGCCAGAACGCGCTGATCGAGGGCGACGTGCCGGCGGGCAAGCGCACGCTGCTGGTGGAGGATCTGACCACGGACGGGCAGTCGAAGGTGCGTTTCGTGCAAGCGCTGCGCGACGCGGGCGCGATCTGCGACCACACCTTCGTCGTGTTCTTCTACGGCGTGTTCCCCGGCGCCTTCGAGACGCTGGACCGCATGGGCATCACCCTGCACCACCTCTGCACCTGGTGGGACGTGCTGGACGCCTGCCGCGAGCGCCCGTACTTCGCCGAGCCCGCGCTGGCCGAGGTGCGCCGCTTCCTGGAAGACCCCGTGGCCTGGTCGGCCGCGCATGGCGGGATCGGCAGCGCCGAGGAGGCGGCGGCGCGGCGGTCAGCCCCGGATTCGTGAGCGGGCGTCCGGGAACGCCCAGCCGGCCTTTCCGTTCTCCTATCTGGCTCGCTCAGGAAGGCAGGGGATAGGCATGTACCACCACGTCAAGAAGCTCATGTACACGGTGAAGGTGGGCGATCCGGACCCGCGCTTCGGCAATATGCTGCTCGAGCAGTTCGGCGGCGCCAATGGCGAGCTGGCGGCGGCGATGCAGTACACGATCCAGGGCATCAACACCGACGATCCGGGGCTCAAGGATCTGCTGATGGACATTGGCACCGAGGAACTCAGCCACCTGGAGGTGATCGGCACGCTCGCCCGGATGCACCTCAAGCCGTCGAAGATGGACCGCAAGGCCGCGGAAGCGGACCCGTTGCTGGCCATCACCGGTGGCGGCGGGATCAATCTCTACAACTCGCAAGGCAGCGCATGGACCGCGGACTACCTCAAGATCACCGGGGAGCCGGAGGTTGACTTCCGCAACAATATCGCCGCCGAGGCGCGCGCCAAGGTCACGTACGACCGGCTCATCAACTTCTGCGACGATCCGGGCACCAAGGACGCGCTGCAATTCCTGATGACGCGCGAGATCACCCACATGAAGGCGTTCATGCTGGCGCTCGACAGCCTCGGCAAGGCGCCCCTGCAAGTCGGCTGGCTCGCGCCGACGCCTGGGCTGGTCGATCAGTATTTCAACGATTCGACCGGCGAGGGTGAGAACGGCGCGGTCGACATGGTCGGGCCGTGGAACGACGACAAGGCGTTCCAGCGCGTGGACAACCCCGCTTTCAATCCTCAGCACATGCAGGTGGATGGTCCGAAGGGCGCCGGGGCCCCGCAGCGGCGCGCGACGCACAAGCCGGAGAAGTAGGGAGAAAGCTTTTCAGGGCGCGGCTTTGATGAGCGCGGGCCGCGCCGAAAAGGGGAGAGGGCGGCTCATGCCCGCAGCGAACAGCAAAACATGCTGGGCCGTGCTGGCTGGGCTGGTCGTGGCCAGCCCAGCATGGGCGTATCCAGACCCGATCCGGCCAGACCCTGGCCTCACGCCCGGCGCGGCGGCGACAAGCGATCCGGCGGTGTTCTGCCACGACGGGTACTCGCGGTCGCAACGCCACACGTCCGGACGCCTCAAGGCGCAGGTTTATCGCGAGTATGGAATTGCGCCTCGCACGCGTCACTATGAGATCGACCACCTCATCCCGCTCAGCCTCGGCGGCGCCGATGTCGCGGCCAACCTCTGGCCGCAAAGCCGGGACACGCAGCCATGGAACGCCGAGGCCAAGGACCGGCTGGAATGGCGGCTGCTGCGCCTGGTGTGCAACGGCCAGGTGTCGGCGCCGGAGGCGCAACAGGCGTTCGCGGATGACTGGATCGCCGCGTACGAGCGCTATTGCCCGACAGAGTCGAGCTGCCGAGCCGCGCGGCCGCGCACGGAGGCGGCGGCGACCGAGGCAAGCCGGCCGCGTCAGACTTTCGCATCGCGGGGCATGGATCTCCTGCTGTCGCTCGTTCGTTAGGGCGATTTCAGATCATACTCGTTGGACCATCCAAATTCTGTTTGCCCCTATCGCACCTCTCCCGCGAGCGGGAGAGGTCGCCGCCTTGCGCGGGGGGTGAGGGTGGCGAGGGCAATCCCCTCACCCGGCTCGCTCCGCTCGCCGACCTCTCCCGCGGGCGGGAGAGGTGGAGCGGCGGCTCGCCGGATCGCAGTCCAAACTGCTCCGAACGCGTTCCAGAAGAGGAGGGGCTTATTTTTCTCTCCCTCCACTCGCGGGAGGAGCCAGGGGGCAACCCTGAACCAGTTAAATTGCATCCCACCCATACACGTCCCGCGTCCGCTCCAGTGGCGTGAGGCTTGATCGGATGGCGGGCAGCAAGTGGTCGCGCATCTTCTCCGGCGTCCAGCCCTCGCCGCGGTGCAGGATGCGGATGGGGCGGGGCTGATTGTAGAGATAGATTTCATTGCCGCGCGCCCCAAGAATCTGGCCGGAAACCTCCGCCGCCGCGTCGGAGGCGAGGAACACGGCGAGCTGCGCCACCTGATCGGGACGGGTGCGGTTAGCGCGCTCCTTAAGCTGCTCCTCGCTCTGTCCCGGCACCGTCTCGATCATCCGGCTGAAGGCGTGCGGGCCAATGCAGTTGGAGCGGATCTTGTAGCGCTGCATGTCCATCGCGATGTTGCGCGAGAGCCCGGCGATGCCGAGCTTGGCGGCGCCGTAGTTGACCTGCCCCACGCTGCCGATCAGCCCGGAGGTGGAGGTCATATGCACAAATGCCCCGCTCTCCTGCTTGCGGAAATGCGTCACGGCGGCGCGGCTGACATAGAAGGCGCCATAGAGATGCACCTTCATCACCGCGTCGAATTCCTCGGGCGACATGTAGTGGAACATCCGGTCGCGCAGGATGCCGGCGTTGTTCACCACGACATCGATGCGCCCGTACCGCTCGGTCGCGGCGGCGACGATCCGCTGCGCGGACTCCCATTCGGCGACGGAATCGGTGTTGACGACCGCGGCGCCCTGTCCGCACGCGCCCTCGATCTCCCGCACCACCTCCTGCGCGGGCGTCTCGTCATGGCCCTCTCCGGTGACGCCCGCGCCGACATCGTTCACCACCACCTTGGCGCCGTTATGCGCCATGGCGATGGCGATGGCCCGCCCGATTCCCCGTCCGGCGCCGGTGACAACGGCGACTTTTCCCGCCAGCAGCTTCTCGGCCAAGATGCCCTCCCTCGTGTTGGCGCGTGAAGCTTAGGACGGGGTCAGGCGGGTGCCCAGCCCGTCATCACCGCGACGCGCAGCGTGACGGGGATTCGCCCGTCCTCGGCCGGCAGCGTCGCCAGCGCGGCGGGGAACAGCGCGCGCGGAGGGATGCGCCGGTCGCGCTGGACCAGCGCGTTCGCCTCCCCCGCCGCGCGCAGGTCGCGCAGCAGGGCGAGTGGATCGGCGTACATCAGGCGCAGTTCCTCGACATCCGCGACCGGCAACGCGAAGCCAGCCCGTTGCAGCAACGAGGCGCAGTCGCGCAAGTCGGGAAACGGCGAGACCCGCGGCGCCGCCCCACCCAAGAGCGCCGCCTCGGCCTCGGAGAGGGCGGCGCGCAGCTCGGCCAGGGTGCCCAGCACCGGCAGGCTGGCAAGGAACAGCCCGTCCGGGCGCAGGGCGCGGCGGATCTGGATCAGTGCGCCGGGCAGGTCGTTGATCCAATGCAGCGAGAGGCTGGCGATAGCGAGATCGAAGCTCGCCGGGGCAAATGGCAGGAATTCCGCGTCGGCGGCGAGGACGGGCGCCGGATTGAGCGCCGCCATCGCCGGCGAGAGATCGGCGCTGACGGTGGCGATCCCGCGCGCGCGCAGCAGGGGCGCCACGCTTCCCCGCCCTCCGAGGTCGAGGGCACGGGTGAACCGGCGGGTGGTGTCATTCAACCGGTCCAGCAGCCGCTCCGCCATCTCGCCCAGCACGTCTGCGACCTGCCCGACCATGCGGGCCGCGCGGTCGCGGTTCCGGCGCACGGCCCGCCGATCAAAAATCTCTGAACCGCCCTGCGCCATCACTCCGGTCAGATCGCGTGATTTCTGGCCCATTGATCGAGCGGCAGGAGCATGGCGTCCTTGCTGCGGGCCAAGGCGTTGGCGAATTGGCTGTCCGGCTCCTGATGGGGGTCTTTCGATGCCATCAATGCTGCCATTGACAGCGTATATCGCACTCAAGCCTCGCGGTTAAGCGGTTTCCGTCCCCGCCATGTCGCGGGCATACTGCCCGGATGCGACGCATCGACGCCCCCACCCTCCGCGCCTGGCTCACCGACGGGCACGAGCTGGCCCTTCTGGACGCGCGGGAGGAGGGCGAGTTCGGCGCCTCCCACCTGTTCTGGGCGGTGCCGTGCTCCTTTTCCCGGCGCGAGATCCGGGCGCGCGCGTTGCTGCCGCGCCGGGGCGTGCGCATCGTCTGCGTCGATGACGGGCGGGGCCTGGCGGAGCGCCTGGCCGCTTGGCTGGAGGAGGATGGCTGCACCGATGTCCATGTCCTCGACGGCGGCACCCCGGCGTGGGAAGCGGCGGGCGGAGTGCTGTTCAGCGGCGTGAACGTTCCCTCGAAGGCGTTCGGGGAGTGGGTGGAGCACCACTACGGCACGGAGAGCATCGACCCCCCGGTGCTGAAATCCTGGCTCGACCAGGGCCGCAAGATGGTCGTGCTCGACAGCCGCACGCACGAGGAGTTCCAGCGCATGGCGATCCCCGGCGCGCTCAGCGTGCCGGGCGGCGAGCTGGCCTACCGCATCGGCGACATCGCGCCTGATCCGGACACGCTGGTCGTGGTGAACTGCGCCGGGCGGACGCGCAGCATCATGGGCGCGGAGAGCTTGCGCCGCGCTGGTGTCCCCAACCGCGTGGTGGCGCTGCGCAACGGCACGATGGGCTGGGAGTTGGCTGGCTTCGCCTGCGAGCGCGGCCGCGCCGCGCACCATCCGAAAGGCACGCCGCGCACCGCCCGCCTCGCGCTCGACCGCGCCCGCCGCTTCGCCGAGGAGGCCGGGGTCGGTGTGATCGGCCCGCTCGATCTCGCGCGCTTCGAGGAAGATCCAAGCCGCACGCTTTATCTGCTCGACGTGCGCGATCCCGCCGAATTCCGCGCCGGCCACTATCCCGCCAGCCGCGGCGCGCCGGGCGGGCAGCTTGTGCAGGCGACCGATCAGTGGATCGGGGTGCGCAATGCGCGCATCGTGCTGCTGGATGATATGGGCGTGCGCGCACGCATGACCGGCGCCTGGCTGCGCCAAATGGGCCATCGCGACGTGTTCGTGGTGGAGGGCGGGCTGGAGGCGCTGCGCGGCGCAGGCCGCGCCCTCGCACCCATCCCCGAGCTAGCCGCGCCCGTGCCTTTGATCGGCGTGGCGGAGTTGGCCGCCCGGCTTGAGGCGGCGGAGACGCGGGTCATTGATCTCGCCCGCAGCATCGATTTCCGGGACGGCCATATCCCAGGCGCGCTCTGGGGCGTGCGCAGCCGGCTCGATGCGCTGCGCGAGCGGCTCGCGGGCGCGCGTCTCATTGTCGTGACCTCGCCGGACGGGGCGCTCGCGCGCCTCGCCGTGCCGGAATTGGCAGCGCTGGCGGCAGGCGAGGTCAGGGCGCTCGATGGCGGCACGGCTGCTTGGCGCGCTGCCGGGCGGCCTATGATACAAGGCCGCACCGACCCGCCGGACGAGGAATGCGT
>DATFDN010000171.1:0-4178 GCA_035252035.1 Acetobacteraceae bacterium
CGCGCCGCCCGGCACCTCGCTCGGTCCGTGCAGGACCGTGCCGCCGCCGTTCGTGATGCGGCCGAGCGCCTCGTCGATGCTCGCGGCGCCGAAATAGTAGAGCCACATCGGCCGCGTGCCGCCAGGCGCCTTCATGATCCCACCAATTTCGGCGCCACCTGCCTTGAACAGTTGGTAGGTGCCCATCGCGTCCATCGGCATGGCGTCGCCGCGAGTCCAGCCGAACTGCCCGGCGTAGAATTCGAAAGCCGCGTCCGGGTTGGGCGTGCGCAACTCGTGCCAGTTGCCGTGGCCGGGCGTCCTCTGGTTGAACGCCTCGCTTGGCTGATCGCTCGCCCCCTGGAACAGCGCGAGGCCAGCACCCTGCGGATCGCTGACGAGCGCCAGACGGCCCACGTTCGGAATGTCCCACGGGCCGCGATGCACTGTGCCGCCCGAGCCCGTGAATTTTGCGACGGCCGCGTCGATGTCGGACGTGCCGACATAGCCCAGCCAGAAGGGTTCGCCCATGCCCTCGGGCAGCGCCATCACGCCGCCCACGCCCTTGCCCTTGGCGCTGACAATGACGTAGCGACCCTCGCCCCCCGGAAACTCCCGCGCCTCCCAGCCGAGCAGCCGACCGTAGAAGCCCAGCGCCGCATCGACATCGCGCGTGACCAGCTCGTACCAGACGAAGCGATCTACAGTCATTGATTTGTTCCTTGGTTTGCGGGGCTACGGGTGTGCGCCGATCTGTCGCGGTCAGGCGGCGCGCCGCCCGGAAACAGGTGCCGGTAAGGACGCGCATCCTCCACGCACCGACGGAATGAGGGCCGCTCCCGAAACCGCTGAAGATAGGCGGACAAGGCCGAATATCTTCCGATCGGATGCACCCAGTCCGCATAGAACAGGGCTGGCGCGGCAGCGCAATCAGCGAGACTGAAGCTTTCACCGACGGCCCATTCTCGCGATGCCATGCGCTCGTCGAGCCATCCGCAGGCGCGATCCAGCAGCGCGTGCGCCAAGCCGACGCCATGCGCGTCGTGAACCGCTTCGGGGCGGAGTCGGTCGGACACGATCGTCATCATCGGCATCATGACGTAGTTGTCGAAGATGCGGTCGAGCATTCGAACCTCCAGGGCGAGATCCGGATCGGTAGGAATGAGCCGTGCTCCCGTCGGATGACGCAGGTCCAGCCATTCGATGATGACGCTCGATTCGACCAGGGTCCGGCCCTCGACGTGCAACACTGGAAACCTTTCTAGCGGCCAGAGCGTGCGTAGCTCGGTGCCGGCCGTCGGATTGTCCGGCACAAGCAGGCGCAGTTCAAAGGGTGCACGCTTCTCGAAAAATGCGATCAGCACTTTCTGAGAGTAGGACGAGAAGGGATGCGCGTAGAGAACCGGCGTTGTCATTGGTGCCTCCGGCTCAACGGCGTGGCCCGCGCCGCCGCCTCCAATCCGGCGATCTCCAATTTGGTCATCTTGAGCATCGCTTCGGTAACGCGCCGCGCCTTTTCGCGGTCGGGATCACTCATGAGCTCACCCAGTCGCTTGGGCACGATCTGCCAGCACAGGCCCCACTGGTCGCGAAGCCAGCCGCACTGCTCCACTGTTCCGCCCTCCTTCAGCGCGTCCCATAGCCGATCGATCTCGGCTTGATCAGCGCACTCGACCATGATCGAGAAGCTATGGTTGAAGGAATCGAGCGGCCCAGCCTCGATCGCCACATACCGCTGATCGCCGATCGTGAACGCTGTCAGTTTCACGCTGCCCGCGGGTCCGCTCGGCGTATCCGCTGGAATCGCCATGGTCCACTCCACCCGCGAACCGGGGATGAGCGACGTGTAGAGGCGCACGGCTGCCTCCATCTCCTTGTCGAACCACAGGTGCTGCGTAACCTTCATGGTGGGTTCTTCCCTCCTGCTTTCGCGGCCAGCAAACCGCCCAGCGCCAACGATGCCTGCGTCAGCCAACGCCGATCAGACGCTCGCCGACTCCTTCGCTCGCGCCATCGCGGCCTCCGCCGCCTCGGCATCCATCCACACCACTTCCCAAATATGCCCGTCCGGATCCTCGAAGCTGCGGCCGTACATGAAGCCGTGGTCCTGCTTCGGGGCGGGATCGCCGGAACCCCCGGCCGCGTTGGCGGCGGCAACCATGCCGTCAACGGCTTCGCGGCTCTCGGCGGATAGGCAGATCAGAACCTCGCTCGCCGACTTGGCATCCGCGATCGGCTTGGGCGTGAACTGCCGGAATTTGTCGTGGGTCAGCAGCATCACGTGGATGGTCTCGGAGAACACCATGCAGGATGCGGTGCCGTCGGAGAACTGCTCGTTCCTCTTGGCGCCGATCGCCTCGTAGAAGGCGGTGGCGCGCTCCAGATCCTGGACAGGGATGTTCACGAAAATCAGCCGGGACATGCGCTCCTCCTCGCAGGCGGGACTTGGCAATCATGACTTACAAGTTTTAAAAAACAACCATGAAGTCTGAAAAGAAGATCACATTCACGGCACCCCTCCGGCCTCGATCGTACGAGGACGCCTGCGCCGCGGCGCACGCGCTCGATCTGCTCGGCGAGCGCTGGGCGCTGCTGGTGATGCGCGAGCTGATGTTCGGGCCGAAACGGTTCAGCGATCTGCGCGCCAGCCTGCCCGGGATCAGCGCCAGTGTGCTCACGCAGCGGCTTGAGGGCCTGGAAGCGGCCGGCGTGCTGACCCGCCACAAGCTGCCGCCGCCCGCTTCCGTCCAAGTCTATGAGCTGACGGAGTGGGGCCGGGAGAGCGAACCGATCTTCCAGGCGCTCGGCCGCTGGGGCGCGCGCTCGCCCATGCACGACCCCGCCCTGCCGTTCAGCGCCGCATCGCTGCTGCTGTCGCTGCGCACCATGCTCGATCCCCGCCGAGCCGAAGGGCTGGACGCCCGGATCGGCCTCCGTCTCGGCGAGGAGAGTTTCCTCGGCCACCTGAGCGGGGGCCGGATCGCCTTCGAACGGGGCGATCCGCGCGGCGCGGACCTGATCCTCACCGGCACGCCGCCGGCGCTGGCCGCCGCGATCTACGGCGGACAATCCCTTGAGCAACTGGAAGCCGAGGGCGCGCTGCGCCTTGAGGGCGACCGCGCCCTCGCCCGCCGCTTCCTTGGCTTGTTTCCACTCCCCTCAAAGGCCGGACGGCCGGTCTGAGGGGCTTGCCGGCGACGGCGAGACTCAATCCCGCGAGACCGCCGGCGCCACGGTCCCCCGGCACTCCCCAAACCCGATGGCGACGAACCCATCCCGCCGCGCCTGGGCGCGCAGGATCACCTCGTCCCCGTCCTCCAGGAACCGCCGCTCCTCGCCGGATGGCAAGCGTATCGGCGCGCGACCCCCTTGCGTGATCTCCAGCAGGGAGCCGTGGCCTTCCGGCGTGGGCGAGGAGATGGTGCCGGTGCCGAGCAGGTCGCCGGGTTGCAAGTTGCACCCGTTCGAGGCGTGGTGGGCGAGCATCTGCGCGGGTGTCCAGTACATGTTCAGCGCGCTCCCAACGGAGAGCCGGTGCGGCGCCATGCCCCGCTCGCGCATCGCCCGCGTGAGCAGGAGCACCTCCAATTCCAGATCGAGCGCGCCCGCCTGCTGGTCGGCCTCGTCCCAGAGGTATGGCAGGGGCCGCGGGTCGCCCTCGGGGCGCGGCGGCTGCGGTGCGCGGAACGGCGCCAACGCCTCCGGGGTGACGATCCAGGGCGAGATCGTGGTGTGGAAGCTCTTGGCCATGAAGGGGCCGAGCGGCTGGTACTCCCACGACTGGAGGTCGCGCGCCGACCAGTCGTTCAACAGGCAGTAGCCGGCGATGTGGCCGGCCGCCTCGCCGATGGGAACGGGGGCGCCGAGCGCGTTGCCGGGACCGACCCAGACGCCCAGCTCCAGCTCGTAGTCGAGGCGCTCGCACGGGCCGAAGCTCGGCTCCGGCCTGTCGGGGTGTTTGCGCTGGCCGCTGGGCCGGCGGACCTCGGTACCGGAAGGCCGCAGCGAGGAGGCGCGGCCGTGATAGCCGATCGGCACCCATTTGTAGTTGGGCATCAGCGGGGCGTCGGGCCGGAACAGCCTGCCCACGTTGGTCGCGTGGTGGATGCCGGCGTAGAAGTCCGTGTAGTCGCCGACTTGGGCCGGCATGTACGTGATGCAGTCGGCGGCGCGGCGCAGCAGCTCCGGCCGTGCCGGGG
>DATFDN010000172.1:0-12877 GCA_035252035.1 Acetobacteraceae bacterium
TTCGTGCGGCGGTTCGACGACTGCCCCGGATGGCTGCGCTTCGGTATCCCGTGCCAGGAGGGCGACACCGAGCGGATCGGCCTGGCGTTGCGGGGTTGACGGTATGATTCGAAGATAAGGGGGACAGGATGCCACGGTTCCAGAACAAAGTCGTGCTCATCAGCGGCGGCGCGCGCGGCCAGGGCGCGGCGGAGGCAAGGGCGATCGTCGCCGAGGGCGGCAAGGTGGTGATCGGCGACGTGCTGGAGGACGAAGGCGAGCGCCTCGCGGCGGAGCTTGGCGAAGCGGCGGCGTTCGTGCGCCAGGACGTAACCGAGGAGGCGGACTGGGCGCGCGCGGTCGAGGCGGCGGAGCGGCTTGGCGGCCTGCGCGGCATGGTCAACAACGCCGGCATCTACATCCCCGGCACGCTGCTGGAGACCGATCGGGGGCTGTTCGAGCGGCACATGCGCGTCAACCAGCTCGGCTGCTTCCTCGGCATGAAGGCGGTGGCCGGCGCGATGGAGCGCGCCGGCGGCGGGTCGATCGTGAACATCTCCTCGGTCGCGGGCCTGCGGGGATCGCCTGGCGCCATCGCCTACAGCGCGACGAAATGGGCGCTGCGCGGCATGACCAAGGCGGCGGCGATCGAACTCGCGCCGCGCAACGTCCGGGTGAACTCGGTGCATCCCGGCCCGATCGACACCGAGATGCTGAAGGTGCGCACCTCGGAACAGAACGCGGCGCGCGTCCAGCAAGTGCCCATGAAGCGGATGGGCACGGCGGAGGAGGTCGCCAAGCTGGTCCTGTTCCTGCTGTCCGATGACAGCGCCTATGTCACCGGCGCCGAGGTCAGCATCGACGGAGGCGTGTCCTTGTAGCGGTCTGAACGTTCAGGCAATCTTCGTCACCAGCCGATCGGCGACCACGGAGGTTCCTCATGCTCACGGTTTCGCGCCGCCGCCTTGGGCAGATGGCGTTGGCCCTGCCCTTGGCCAGCCCCGCGGCGGGCGCACGGCGCGCGAATGCCGCGAACACCGTGAGGATCGGCGCCATCTATCCGCTCAGCGGCAACGCCGGCTCGGCCGGACAGGCGTTGCAGAAGGCGATCGAGGTGGGCGTGGACATCGTCAACAACGCGCATCCCGACCTCGCCGCCCTGCCCCTCGGTCCGACCGCTGGCCTGCCGAACCTCGGCGGGGCGAAGGTGCAGGTGGTCTTCGCCGACCAGCAGGGCAACCCATCGGTGGCGCAAAGCGACGCGCTGCGCCTGATCACCCAGGATCGGGTGAACGCGCTGGTCGGTTGCTACCAGTCGAGCTGCACGCTGACGGCGAGCGCGGTGGCCGAGCGCTACGGCATACCGTTCGTGGCCGGCGAGTCGAGCGCGCCCAATCTGACCGAGCGCGGCTTCAAGTGGTTCTTCCGCACGACCCCGATCGGCAGCGATTTCGGCAAGGCCTATGGGGAGTTCCTTCAGGGGCTCGCGAAGCAAGGCCAACAGGTGCGCAGCGTCGCGATCGTCAACGAGAACACCGACTACGGCAGCTCCACCGGTGATGCGATAGCGGCCGGGCTGAAGCAGCACGGGCTCAGCCTGGCGCTGCGCATTCCCTACAACGCCAACAGCACCGATCTGTCCGCCGAGGTGCTACAACTGAAGCAGGCCGGCCCGGACACGGTGATCTTCGTCAGCTACACCTCGGACTCGATCCAGTACGTCAAGACCATGCACACCCTGGGCTACAAGCCGCCGGTGGTGATCGGGGACGATTCCGGTTTCTCCGACCCGGCGTTCGTGAAGGCGGTCGGCGACCTGGCGCAGGGCGCGATCAACCGCAGCTCCTTCGATCCCGGCAACAAAGGTAGTACGAGCTGGGTAGTCAACGAAATGTACAAGAAGGCCACTGGCCGCGCCCTGGACGACACGAGCGCGCGAGGGCTGAACGGGTTCCTGGTCCTGTGCGACGCGATAAACCGGGCCGGCTCGACCGAGCCCGCCAAGATCCAGGCGGCGCTGCGCGCGACCAACCTGAACGCCGACCAGATCATGATCGGCTACAACGGTGTGAAGTTTGGACCGAACGGGCAGAACGAATTGGCCTCGACCCTGCTTGTGCAGCTTCGCGGAACCGACTGGGACGTGGTCTGGCCGCAGGCGAAGGCCACGGCGAAAGTCGAACTGCCGTTCAAGGGCTGACTTGACGGAGCTCTCCCCTCCCGGCGCGTGGGGGCGCCCGTGATCCTTCCACAGGTGATCGTCAGCGGGCTGTTGCTGGGGGCCGTCTATGCGCTCTTCTCCTCGGGGCTGACCCTGATCTGGGGGATGATGAACGTCGTCAACTTCGCGCATGGCGACTTCGTCATGCTGGCAATGTACATCGCCTTCTTTTGCTGGACGGGACTGCACGCCGGCCCCGCGATGTCGGTGCCGCTCGCCGCGCTCGGACTGTTTCTGCTGGGCGTCGTGGTCTATTTCGGGCTCATCAAAGGCGTCATGCGCGGGCCGATGCTCGCGCAGATTCTTTCCACCTTCGGCCTCGCGCTCCTCATACGGTACAGCGCGTTTTGGGCCTTCTCGGCGAATTTCGTGACCCTGCCGAGCGACCTGGTCGGCGGCACGATCGTTCTCGGCGGGCTGCGTATCCCCGCCTCGCGGCTGATGGCGGGAGTGGTGGCGCTGCTGCTGACGCTCGGTATGCACCTGATGCTGACACGGACCATGCTGGGGAGCCGCATGTTGGCGGTCGCCGAGGACCGGCAGGCGGCGATGCTGGTCGGCATCCGGCCCGACCCGATGCAGGCCCTGGCCTGGGGGCTGGGCGCGGCGAGCACCGGCATCGCCGGCGCGCTGATCGCTCTGTTCTACTACATCTCGCCGACGGTCGGGGAATCGCTCGTGCTGATCGCCTTCGTGGTGGTCTGCCTCGGCGGGTTCGGCAGCGTGCCCGGCGCGCTGATCGCCGGCCTGCTGATCGGCGTGATCGAGAGCCTCTCCGCCTACTGGGCCGGGGCGGTCTATCAGGATGCGGTGGTCTATGCGCTGTTCCTCGCCGTGCTCTGGATACGGCCGCAAGGATTGATGGGGTCGTTGTGAAGCGCATCGTTCCCGCTCTTGCGCTTATCGGCGTGGCTGTCGTCGTCTGGCCGCTGCTGGTGGACAATGTCTATCTCCAGCGCGTCGGCGCACTGGTGCTGCTGATGGCGATCTCGGCTTCGGCCTGGAACATCATCGGCGGCTTCGCTGGGCAGGTCTCGGTCGGACACGCGATCTTCTTCGGCGCTGGCGCGTACTCCTCCCTCGTGGTCTTTACCCGGCTTGGCTGGCCGCCGATTGCCGGCGTGCCGCTTGGCGTGGCGGTCAGCCTCGCGCTGTCGGTACTCGTTGGCGTGCCCACGTTCCGGCTGCGCGGCCACTACTTCTCCATGGCCACGATCGCGGCGGCGGAGCTGATCCGCATCCTGGTGGCGACCTGGCCGCTGCTGGGGGCCGCGGTGGGGCTGATGGGGCCGCCGACGCCGCGCAGCCTCGCCGACCTCTCCTTCACCTCGCCCCTGCCCTACTATTATCTGTTCCTCGTCGTGCTCCTGATCCTGCTCGCGTTGACAAGATGGATGCAGCTCAGCCGCATGGGCTACTACCTGCGCGCGATCAATGCCGGCGATCGCGCCGCGCGCAGCCTCGGCGTACCGGTGCTGCGCTACAAGCTGTACGCGCTGGTCTTCTCGGCGGCATTCACCTCCGTCGCGGGCTCGCTCTACGCCATCATGATCGGCTTCGCCGATCCCGACAGCGTGCTCGGCATCCTCGTGTCGGTGAAGGTCGTCATCATGGCGGCCGTGGGCGGCGCGGGAACGTTGTTCGGGCCGCTGATCGGCTCGATCCTGCTGGTCCCGCTGGAGGAGGCGACGAACGCCGCCTTCGGCGGGTCGGGCAGTGGCGTCACCTATGTCGTCTACGGCGCGATCATCATGCTGGTCGCGCGCTTCGAGCCCGGCGGCCTGCTCGATCTCGCCCGGCGCGCGCGCCTGTTCCTCGCGCGACGCGTGGAAGCGGCGCGGCGTGCTGCTTGAAGCGAACGACATCGTTCGCGCCTTTGGCCGCCTGCGCGCGGTGGACGGCGCTTCCCTGTCGCTCGCCGAGGGCCAGATCGTCGGCCTGATTGGCCCGAACGGCGCCGGCAAGAGCACCTTCTTCAATGTGCTGGCGGGCGACATCCCGCCGAGCTCGGGCCGCGTTGTCTTCGATGGGCACGATATCACCCGCGCCAGCCCAGAGGCGCACGCCCGCCTCGGAATCGCGCGCACCTTCCAGGTGCCTGTCACGTTCGAGGACATGACCGTCGCCGAGAACGTGCTGGTCGGCGCCTTCCTGCGCCACCCGAGGCGGGCGGAGGCCGAGCGGATCGGGCGCGACCTGCTCGCCTTCACCGGGCTCGACCGGCTGGCTGACACGCCGGCCCGCGCCCTCGGCACGCCTGGCCGCAAACGGCTGGAGATCGCCCGCGCGCTGGCGACCGGCCCACGGCTGCTGCTGCTCGACGAGGCGCTGGCCGGCCTCACGCCCGGCGAGCTGCGCGGAGGGATCGAGCTGGTGCGCCGGATCCACGCGCGCGGCGTCACGCTCGTCATCGTCGAGCACATCATGGAGGTGATCCTCACGCTGACCGATCATGCGGTGGTGTTTCACCAGGGCCGCGTCATCGCCGCGGGGCACCCGCGCGAGGTGGTCCAGCAGCCGCAGGTCGTCGCCGCCTATCTCGGCCACAGCCTCGCCCGGCGCCAGGGTCTCCCGCCGTGACAGCCATCGCCCTGTCGGTGCGACATCTCGCGGTGCGCTATGGCGACCTGATCGGCGTCGCCGATGTCTCGCTCGACGTGCCGGAGGGCGCGGTGGTGGCGCTAATCGGCTCCAACGGCGCGGGCAAGACGACGACGCTGAATGCCATCGCCGGATTGGTGCCGGTGACCGGGGGCCAGATCCTGTTTTGTGGCGAGGCGATCACCGGCCGCCCCGCCCATGTGGTGATCCGCCATGGCCTCGCCTTGTCGCCCGAGGGCTGGCGGCTCTTCGTCAACCAGACGGTCGAGCAGAACCTGCGCCTCGGCGCGACCGTGCTGCGGGACCGCGCCCGGCTGGAAACGCTCCTGGTCCGCGTGTTCGATCTCTTCCCCCGCCTCGCCGAGCGCCGCCGGCAGCGGGCGGGCACGCTGTCGGGGGGCGAGCGGCAGATGCTGGCGCTCGGCCGGGCGTTGATGTCCGATCCGCGTATGCTGCTCTTGGATGAGCCGAGCCTCGGCCTCGCCCCGGCGGTGGTGGAGAGCCTGTACGAGACGCTGGCGCGGCTGCACGGCGAGGGCCTGACCCTTCTGCTCGCCGAACAGTCGGTCGAGCTGGCGCTGGAGATTGCCAGCCACGCGTACGTGATGCAGACAGGCCGGACCGTGCTGGACGGCCCAGCCGCCGCGCTGGCGCGCGACCCCCAGGTGCAGGCGATCTACCTGGGCCTCGCCGCACCAGAGGCGCGGGGGACATGACCCGGCGCGGTCAGCAAGGGAGGGTCTGATGCAGACACGCATCCTCGGCCGGACAGGATTGAGCGTTTCCGTCCTTGGCTTCGGCTGCGGCGCCGTCGGCGGGCTGATGGTGCGCGGCGATCCCGCCGATCAGGAACGCGCGGTCGCGCGCGCGGTCGATCGGGGCGTCATCTATTTCGACACCGCGCCGCTCTATGGCGATGGCCAGTCCGAGACCAATCTCGGCCGCGTCCTGGCGAAGCTGAAACCCAACGTGCTCGTTGGCACCAAGGCCCGTGTCAGGAGCAACGAGAAAGCCGACATCGCCCGCGCCATCGAGGCCGGGATCGACGCCAGCCTGCGCCGGCTCGGCCGCGATCACGTGGACCTTTTCCAGCTCCACAACCCGATCGCCGGCGACGGCTCCGGCGAGGCGCTCACGCCGGAGATGGTGCTGGATCAGGTCGCGCCCGCATTCGACGCGCTGCGCCGGCGGGGCAAGACCCGCTTCGTCGGATTTACCGCCGTTGGCGAGACCAGCGCGCTACACGCGGTGGTCGGATCGGGCGCGTTCGACACGGCGCAGGTCTGCTACAACATGCTGAACCCGAGCGCGGGCGGTCCGGTGCCGGCGAACCATCCGGGACAGGATTACGGGGATTTGCTCGGGCGCATCCAGGCCGCCGGCATGGGCGCGATCGGGATTCGCGTGCTCGCCGGCGGCGCGCTGTCCGGCACGGCGGAGCGTCATCCGAACGCCAGCCCGCCGCCAGAGCCGATCGGCTCTGGCCCCGACTACGCCGCCGACCTGGCGCGCGCCCAAACCCTGCGGCCGCTGATCGAGGAAGCCGGTGCGGCCACGCTGGCCGAGGTCGCGATCCGCTTCGCCATCAGCCACCCGGCCACGGGCACGGCGCTGATCGGGATCGCCACGCCGGAGCAGTTCGAGGTGGCCGTGGCCGCCGCTGAAAAGGGCGGGCTGCCGGACTCGGTACTGGGCCGGTTGCGGGGCTTGCAGGAGGGATTTGCTGCCTAAATAGGGATTGCCAGCGTGGATGGACATGCACATACCCATGTGCATAAAAATCCCGAGGTGATGAATGGCGGCGAGCGAACGTGTGGTCGTCCTGATGTCGCCCGCCGAGAAGCAGGCGCTGGACGCCAAGGCCGCGAGCGCCGGGCACATCTCCGCTAGCGAGCTGGTCCGCCGGGCTGTCGAGGCCTACGACGAGCAGGCGGCTGCCGAGGCTGCCGAGTTGAGGGAGTGGCTGAGCGTGCTCGCCCTAGTCCACGCCGAAACACTTCGCCGGCTGGAAGCGTCGGAGCACAAGCTCGACAGCACGCTCGCCTATTTGCAAGGCGAGCGCGGATGAACCTGTATGGGGATGCGATTGCCGCGATCAAATCGATCGTGCTGATCGATGAACGGGTACAGTCGCTCACGGAAAAGGTCGATCGGCTTGCCGACGAGGTCCGGCGCAACGCGGACCGGCTCACGCGGCTGGAGACGATCGTCGAGGTCGCGCGTCCGGAGGGGGTGGTTCTGCGGATCGCCCGCTCGGCGCCGCATGGCTTCGACAAGGGGGGTGGGTCGGTCTAGCCGAGCCAGTGCCGGAAAGGAATCCCCTGCCGCAACCCCGCCTGAGCCGCGAATGCTGCGGCCGTGATCTGCCGCCGGCGTCCCCGGAGGCGATGATCTGTTCGTACGAATGCGCGTTTTATGGCTCCGGCTGGCATCGATCCATCGGCCCGCTCCCACCGGTCGCGGTGGCGAGCCAGTCCACGACGGCGCCGAGCGCGTCGCGTTCGGCCAGCCCGCGCCCGCGCGCCTCGGCGAAGACCGCGAGCTGGCGGTCCGCGCTCGTGCCCTCCGCCACGATGGCGCGCGACGCCGCGACCTCGCCCCGGCAGCCCAGCGCGTCCGCGTCCTCCCCCACGAGGGCGAGCGTCGCCTCAAGATGGGAGGCGAATGGCACGGCGGCGCCGGATGCCTCGTCGATCAGGCTCGCGCGCACCCCATGGCGCTGGGCGCGCCAGAGGTTCTCGGCGGCGAGCGCGCGGGAGGCGCCGGTCAGCCCGCGGTTCAGATCCGGCCTCCGGTCCAGGAGGCGCACGAGGCAGCGGTAGAGGGCGGCGATGGCGATTGTGTCGCGCAGGCGCGTGCAGCTATCCGCGACGCGCAGTTCGAGAGTCGGGTAGCGCACGGACGGGCGCAGCGTCCACCACAGGAAGCTCGCGTCCTGGATCGCTCCCGCCCGGGTCATCACCGCCACGTAGCGCTCGAAGTCCTCCGGCCCGGCGAACAGGTCGGGCAGCCCGGTGCGCGGCATCTCGCCAAACGCCGAGAGGCGGTAGGCGGCGAGCCCGGTCGCGCGCCCCTGCCAGAATGGCGAGGAGGCGGAGAGCGCCAGCAGGAGCGGCGTGAAGGGCAGCAGCCGGTTCATGAGATCGACCCGCGCTTCGGGCCTGGGCACCTCGACATGGACGTGCATTCCGCAGATCACGCTGCGGCGGCCCACCATGCGCAGTTCGCGCATGATCCCCTCGTAGCGGTCGGCCTCGGTGTGGCTCTGGCGCGCCCAGCGCGCGATCGGGTGGGTGCCGGCCGCGAGCACCAGCAGGCCGTGTCGGCGTCCGGTCTCGGCGAGGCCGGCGCGCAGCCCGCCCAGGGTCTCGCGCGCCTCGGCGAAGCTCGTGGAGGGCGGCGTCGCGACCTCGACCTGCGACTGGAGCAACTCGCGCTCGACCTGCGGCACGCGCGCGTGGGCCGCGTCATGGAACGCCTTGACCGCGCGCCGGGGCGTGCCGCGCGTCGCCGCGTCGGCGAGGAAGTACTCCTCCTCGATGCCGAACCTGTAGCTCGCGTCCATGAGGTCTCCTCGTGCGGGAGGCGAGGTGAGGCATGGCTGCCAACGGCCCGCTCCCCATCGCCCGCGCTCAGGTGGTCAGTTCATCATCACCGGCGGCGCCATCGAGGGCGCCCGCACCGGCGAGTGCTCGGCGCCTCCGGGAGCACCTTTCGTGGTCGGGCTCTCCCGGTGGCGGCGCCAGCGCGCGGATTGCTCAAGCTTCTCCGAGGGCGTGTTGCTCAAATCCCACAAAACGTCGCCCCGCCAGGGGTAATCCAATCCGGTGCGGGGCGTATGCCAGACCTCCCGCATGACGCGGGTCGCTCGAGAGCGTGGTCCAACATATCCGCGCTCATGGGGATTTAACGGCGGATCGAGTCAGCGGCTTCTCATTCATCTTGCTTCCCCTGGTCATCCCACGGTAATGCGACCGTGCGGGCCTGATGAGAGCCTCCACTGCGAACTGTCCTCGGAATCGGCGGCCGCACCCGGCCGGGAAAGTTGGAGCCCAGTGCGCCCCGACCGGTGACACTTGGCTTCGTTACCAAGGGTAAGTCAAGGGTATCGCATGGATTATCAAGATTTCAGCGACGGGCCTGAGACCTCCGCGGCAGCCCGGATTTGCTTGCCGGCGCAAAGAGACGAGAACGCTGCCACGTTCCGCAAGAACATCATCGAAAAGCTTACCTACGACGTCGGCCGAGACCCGATCGTGGCGAGCGAGTGGGATTGGTTCGTCGCGACCTGCCTTACAGTTCGCGACAGGATCGTGGACCGTTGGATCGCGTCCGCGAGATCCGATTACGCCCACCGGCGCAAGCGAGTATACTATCTTTCAATGGAGTTCCTGATCGGCCAGTTGCTCCATAATCATCTGCGCAATCTCGGCATTCTGGAACCAATGCGCGCTGCCTTGGCGGAGCTGGGCGTCGATCTCGAAAACATGCGGAATATCGAGCCCGACGCCGCGCTCGGGAATGGCGGGCTCGGACGTCTCGCGGCCTGCTTCATGGAGAGCATGGCGACGCTCTCGATCCCCGCGCATGGATACGGGATCCGCTACAACGCTGGCTTGTTCCGCCAGGTGATCAACGAAGGCTGGCAGCAGGAATACCCGGAAAGCTGGCTATCAGCGGGAAATCCCTGGGAGTTCGTCCGGCCCGACATGGCGCACCCGGTTGGTTTCGGCGGGATCGTGGAGGCTGAAAGAGGCCCCGATGGCGAGATTCGGCAGGTATGGCGGCCGAGCGAGACCGTGGAGGCCCTCCCCTATGACACGCCCTTGGTCGGCTGGCGAGGGCGGCATGTCAACGCGCTCCGCCTCTGGTCGGCTCGCGCCCCGGATCCGCTTCACTTGGCTGCCTTCAACCAAGGAGATCACGTTGGCGCGCTCGCAGCACGCACACGCGCCAACGCGATATCCCAGATCCTCTATCCGAGCGATGAAACTCCGGCAGGACAGGAGCTGAGGCTGCGTCAGGAGTACTTCTTCTCGTCGGCCTCGCTCCAAGATTTGGTCCAACGCCACATACGCCATCACGGGGATATACGGACCCTCGCCGACAAGGCTGCCGTCCAGCTCAATGACACGCATCCGGCCATTGCCATTGCCGAGCTCATGCGGCTGCTGGTTGACATCCATGGCCTACCCTGGGCGGAAGCCTGGGCGATAACCACCGCGACATTCGCGTACACCAACCACACCCTTCTGCCCGAGGCGCTGGAGAGTTGGCCAGTGTCCCTGATGGAGCGCCTCCTGCCCCGGCACATGCAGATCATCTACGAGATCAACGCGCTCCATCTCAGCCAAGTGAGGGGCGGGCTGGCCGACGATGCGCAACGGATCTCGGCGCTGTCGCTGATCGATGAGAACTACGGCCGCCGCGTGCGCATGAGCAACTTGGCGTTCGTGGGCTCGCACAAGGTGAACGGCGTGTCGTCGCTGCACACCGACCTCTTGCGCCGGAAGCTGTTCCGCGACTTGAATGAGATGTACCCTGGCCGGATCGTCAACAAGACGAATGGGATCACGTTCCGGCGCTGGCTCTTTTCGGCGAATCCCGCTTTGAGCGATCTGCTGGTGGAGGTTCTAGGCCCGCGGTTGCTGGACGACCCGGCCGAGCTACAGCACCTGAGCCGCTTCGCGGAGGACGCCTCGCTCCATGACCGGCTCGCCGCGGTGCGGCGGCTGAACAAGGGCCGGCTCAGGGACTTGATCGCGGCCCAGGTCGGGGTCGAGGTGGACCCGGACGCGCTGTTCGACGTGCATATCAAGAGGATCCATGAGTACAAGCGGCAGTTGCTGAACATCCTCGAGACGGTGGCGCTGTACAACCAAATCCGGTCGCAGCCGACACGCGATTGGGTGCCGCGCGTGAAGATCTTCGCGGGGAAGGCGGCGGCCAGCTATCACCGCGCGAAGCTGATCATAAAGCTGATCCATGACGTCGCCTGGATGGTCAACAGCGATCCCAGCGTGCATCAATTGCTCAAGGTGGTGTTCCTTCCGAATTACAGCGTGAGCCTTGCGGAGGCGATCATCCCCGCCGCGGATTTGTCCGAGCAAATCTCGACGGCCGGCATGGAGGCGTCCGGCACGGGGAATATGAAGCTTGCTCTCAACGGCGCCTTGACGATTGGAACCTTGGACGGGGCGAATCTGGAGATCATGGAGCACGCCGGCGCCGAAAACATGTTCATCTTCGGCCTGAGCGCGGAGGAGGTCGAGCAACGCCGGCTGCAAGGGATCACCGGCGGCGATGCGCTTGGGGACTCCTCTGCCCTTCAAGAAGTGCTCGAAGGCGTTGGATCCGGGTTGTTCTCCCCATCAGATCCGCACCGCTATCGCGACTTGGTCGATGAGCTGGTCCATAGGGACCACTTCATGGTGGTGCCCGACTTCGAATCCTACGCACATGCGCAGCGCGAGGTCGATGCGCGCTGGCGGGACCGGCGAAGCTGGTGGCGGTCCAGCGTTCTCACCACGGCGAGCCAAGGCTGGTGCTCGTCCGATCGGGCCATCAGGGAATACGCGGAAGACGTTTGGCAAGTGCCTTCGCGTCCGTGATGGTGCGTTCTGGATGGCCACCCATGAGAGAGGCATGGCGGAATGCGCTGCGCTTTTCCGCCCTACTTCGTGTGCGTAGGGTTTCCTTGTCGGCCCTTGGGTAGCGCAGCGCCATTTCGCCCCCTCGCCAACAGCAGCGCGTAATCGATCGCCTCGATCAGGCTCTCCTCGTTCGCCCGCCCTGTGCCCGCGATGTCGAACGCCGTGCCGTGATCGACCGAGGTGCGGATGATCGGCAGGCCGAGCGTGATGTTCACCCCTGACAGCGCGCCCCAGGCGCCGGTCGCGGGATCGATTTGGAAGCCGAGGAGCTTCACCGGGATGTGCCCCTGGTCGTGGTACATCGCCACCACCGCGTCGAACTGCCGGGCGCGGAGCTTGACGAACACCGTGTCGCCCGGCACCGGCCCGGCCACGTCCAACCCACCCGCCCGGCACGCCGCGACGACAGGCGCCGTCACGTCGATGTCCTGCCGTCCGAACAGCCCGCCCTCGCCCGCGTGCGGATTGAGCGCGGCGACCGCGATCCGGGGCCGCTCCAACCCGAGGTTGCCCAGCGCGGCGTGGGTGAGGTCGATCACCCGGCGCAGCCGCTCCGGCGTCAGCAGGCGCGGCACGTCTTCCAGCGCGACATGGGTGGTGACGTGGCTCACGCGCATCGGCCCGTGCGCGAGCAGCATCACCGAGCCGCGCACGCCGGTCAGCGCGGCGAGCATCTCGGTGTGGCCGGCGTAGTGGTGGCCCGCGCGATTCAGCGCCTCCTTGTTCAGCGGCGCGGTGACGATCCCCGCCACCCGCCCCGCTTGCGCCAAGCCGACGGCGCGCTCGACCGCGAGATAGGCGAAGCGGCCCGCCTCCGCCGAGATCTCCCCGAACCGGACCGGCTCGCGCTCCTCCCCGGCCGGCAGGAAGGCGAGATCCGGCCAATCCGCCCCGTCCGCAGCCTCCGCCGCCCCGCTCGCCGCGCCAAGCACCGCCTGGGCCGCCTCCAGCGCGGAACGGTGCCCGATCACCACCAGGCGCAGTTCGCCCCGCTCGACACGCGGGGCCAGCGCCCGGCACGCCTTGACGATGATCTCCGGTCCGACCCCGGCGGGATCTCCCATGGTGACGGCGAGGCGTGGAATGCTCATCCGGTCTCTCCAAGGCGCGCCAGGCCGAGCAGGCGCGCGAGCAGGCCCGCGTCGCCGAAGGCCCCTGATTTGGACACGACGCGAAGCCCGTCCCAGGGACCGCCGCGCAGCACCGACGTTGGAATGCCTGGCATGAGCTGGCCATCGACGTCGAGCCGCCCCGCCCCCAGGGCCATGCAAGCCATGCGCAGCGTCTCTCCGCCCGCGGCCAACAACGTCGCCGGCGGATCGATGCGGGCCAGCAGGCCCGTGAAGCAGCCTGCGATATGCTGCGCCGCGCGCGCGCGCGCCAGGCCCGGCGGCACCACCGTCGCCACCACCACCGCGCTATC
>DATFDN010000173.1:0-13952 GCA_035252035.1 Acetobacteraceae bacterium
AAGCGGGAGAGGTGAAAAGGTGGTTCGCCGGGTCGGAATTCAACCCGATCCGGACACGTTCTAGTAGTCCGCCTCCCCCAACCGGGCCAACGCGGCATCCAGCCGGGCCAGCTCCGCTTCAGCAGCGGCGCGGCGGACACAGGTCTCCTCCACAACTTCCTCGGGCGCGCGCCCGACGAAATCGGGACTCGCGAGCTTTCTCGCGAGCTTGTCCACGTCCTGCCCCGCCTTGGCACGCGCCTTCTCCAGCCGGGCACGCTCGGCGTCCACATCGATCAGCCCAGCCAGCGGGATCACCAGCGTGGCCTCATCGAGCACCGCCTGGGCCGAGCCCTTGGGCATGGCCCCGGACAGGGCCGATACCTCGGACGCCCGCGCCAGCCGGCGGATCGCCTCTATCCAGCGCCCGGCGCGGGCCATGCTCTCCGGCGCGGCGTCGCGCAGCAGGATCGGCGCCAAGGTGGACGGCGGTACGTTCATCTCCGAGCGGACGGTGCGCACCTCGCCGATCAGGCGCACCACCCAATCAAGTTCGGCCCGCGCCGCTTCCGACTGCGCGACCGCGACCGGCGCGGGCCAAGGCGTACGGATGAGGCTATAGGGCTCGCCATAGCCGAAGCGGTCCCACAATTCCTCGGTCACGAACGGGATCGCCGGATGCAGGAGCCGCAGCAGCGTCCCGAGCACATGCGCCGCCGTGCCGCGCACCTCCCGCGCCGCCGCGCTCTCGCCTTTCGCGAGGACCGGCTTGGCGAATTCCAGGAACCAGTCGCAGAACGTGTTCCAGGTGAAGCGATAGAGCGCGGCGGCGTACTCGTCGAGGCGGTACGCCTCAAGCGCCTCTGTCGCCTCGGAGACGGCGCGGTTGGCGGCATCCAAGATCCAGCGCGACAGCGGCAGCCGCGCCGTCGCCGCATCGAACGCGGGATCGGTGCGGATCGCGTTCATCTCGCAGAAGCGCGCCGCGTTCCACAGCTTGGTGATGAAACTGCGGTGCGATTCGACCTGCCCGGCCCCGAGCTTGATGTCGCGCCCAGGCCCGGTGAGCGCGCAGATGGCGAAGCGTAGCGCGTCGGCACCGTAGCGGTCGATCAGCTCCAGAGGGTCGATGATGTTGCCCTTGGACTTCGACATCTTCTGGCCGCGCTCGTCGCGCACAAGGCCGTGGATGTAGACGGTGCGGAACGGCACCTCGCCCATGAAATGCACACCCAGCATCATCATCCGGGCGACCCAGAAAAAGATGATGTCAAAGGCCGTCACCAGCACGTCGGTTGGGTAGTAGCGCGCCAGCTCCCGCGTCCCCTCCGGCCAGCCGAGCGTCGAGAACGGCCACAGGCCCGAGCTGAACCAGGTGTCGAGCACGTCCTCGTCCTGGACGAGCGCCTCCTCGCGCCCATAGGCGGCGCGCGCCTCCTCGCGCGCCTCCGCCTCGGTGTGCGCCACGAACACCCTGCCGTCCGGGCCGTACCAGGCGGGGATGCGGTGTCCCCACCAGAGCTGGCGGCTGATGCACCAGGGCTGGATGTCGCGCATCCAGGCGAAGAACGTGTTCTCCCACTGCTTTGGCACGAACCGCGTGCGCCCCTGCTCCACGGCCTCGATCGCGGGCTTGGCGAGCACCTCGGCCTTGCAGTACCACTGCGTCGTCAGTCGTGGCTCGATCGGCACGCCGCCACGGTCCCCATGCGGCACTTGATGGACGTGCGGCTCGGTCTTTTCTAGCAGGTTTAGCCGCTCCAGCTCCGCGACGATCGCCTTGCGGGCGGCGAAGCGGTCCTTGCCATCGAGCGAGCGCAGGAAGGCCGGATCGGCGATCCCCGCCACCGCCTCGATCGCCGGGGCGATCTCCTCCAGCGTGATCCGCGCCTCGGCATCCAGGATGCTCGGCATCGGCAGGCGGTGGCGCTGGCCCACGGCGAAATCGTTGAAATCGTGCGCCGGCGTGATCTTCACCGCCCCGCTTCCCTTCTCGGGGTCGGAGTATGTGTCGGCGATGATGGGGATGCGCCGGCCGACCAAGGGCAGGATCGCGTGCCGTCCCACCAGGTCGCGCCAGCGCGGATCGTCGGGATGCACCGCCACGGCGGTGTCGCCCAGCATCGTCTCCGGCCGGGTGGTGGCGACGGTGATGAAGCGGCCGGGCGCCTCGGCGACGGGGTAGCGCACGTGCCAGAGGCTTCCGCGCACTTCCCGGTTCTCCACTTCGAGGTCGGAGATCGCGGTCAGCAGGTTCGGATCCCAGTTCACCAGCCTGCGGTCGCGGTAGATGAGGCCCTGGCGGTACAGGGTGACGAATTCCTCGCGCACCGCGACGGACAGACCCTCGTCCATCGTGAACCGCTCGCGCCGCCAATCGAGCGAGGCGCCGAGGCGGCGGAGTTGGCGGGTGATCGTGCCGCCCGATTCCGCCTTCCACTGCCAGACCCGCTCCACGAACGCCTCGCGCCCCATGCCGCGCCGGTCCTGATTGCCGCCGCCTTCCGCAAGCAGCCGCTCCACCACCATCTGCGTGGCGATGCCCGCATGATCGGTGCCGGGCTGCCAGAGCACGTCGCGTCCCTGCATCCGCCGCCAGCGGACCAGCACGTCCTGCACCGTGAAGGTCAACGCGTGGCCCATGTGCAGGCTGCCGGTGACGTTCGGCGGCGGGATCATGATGGTGAAGGGCTGCGCGGGCGAGGACGGGTCGCAGGCGAATGCGCCGCTCTCCTCCCAGCCCTGGTAGAGGCGCGGTTCAATCTCTCCGGGAGAGTAGGTCTTGTCCAGCATTCCGCGGTTGAACGCCGCGTACGCGGCCTTGGTCAAGGCCCGATACGTCGCGTCACGATGACGCGCGGCCCACGACCCGCTCGATCTCGGCGCGGACCAGCCGCTCCACCAGCGGTGGCAAGTGGGTATCCAGCCAAGTCTTGAGCAACGGGCGCAGCTCCGTGCGGACCAGCTCCTCGATCGTCGGACCCTCGCGATGGGTCTGGGTCGCGCGATCACTCGCCAAGGTGGCGACCAATCCAGCGACCGAAGCGGCCGCCGCGCGGGCTGACTCGGGGCTGACGAGCGCGTTGCCCCCAGCGGGCTGGGCGGGCTGGGCCACGGGCACGGGCTCGGCGGCCTTGTCTTCCGCTACGGCCGGCGGGGCCGGTATTGACTCGGGCGGCATCGGCTCGGCGACCATCATCGAAGGGCCCAGGATCAGTACGTCGTCGTTGTCGGAGTCGGGCGCCTGCGGCGGCGTGGCGGGCGCCTGCTCCTCCTCGCTCAAGATCCGGCGGATCGAGGCAAGGATGTCTTCCATCGAGGGATCGCCATCCGGCTGGTCCGGATCGGGTTTCACGGGCGTGCTCATCGGCCGATCCCGCCCCTGGCGCGCTCGCTCGTGCTCGCGGTGTGGTAGAGTTGGGACAAGGGTGGGCCGCTGAGGCCGAACCACTTGTTCTTGACGGCGTTGTAATAGGCGGTGTCGTCGTAGAACACGACGGGCAGCCCAAGGTCGCGCGCGGTCAGCCGGCCGATCGCGGAGGCCACCGCGTAGGAAGCGGTGACGATGTTCGCGAGGTTCTGAACCAAGGTGAGCCGGGCGTTCAGCAGCGTCTGCGTCTGGACCAGAACGTCGAGCGTCGTGGCCGTGCCGACCAAGGCCTGCCGCTGCTCGCCCTGGACCGCGATCTCGTTCGCCGCCACGGCGGCCCGGCTGCTGTCGGCCGCCGCCAGGGCGGCCTCCAAGGTCTGCCACGCCTGCACCGCGTTCTGCACCGCCGTCCGCCGCGCGTCGGCCACGGCCCGCTCTTGCTGAGTCGCCGTCTGCTTCGCGGCGCGCACGGCGGAGTACTCGGCTCCGCCCTGGTAGAGCGGCACCGAGAGGTTGGCCGTGACCTGATAGCCATTGGCATCCAAGCCGCGTATCAATTGGTTGCTCTGGTGGAAGGCCTGACCTTGCAGGCTGAGCTGCGGCAGAAGATTGGCGAAGGCCACGTCCACCGCGTCCCGCGCCGCGGCAAGATTGAACAGGGCCGCGATCACCGTCGGATTGTTCTCGCCCGCCATTGCCGCCGCTTCCTGTCCGTTGCGCACCGGCAGCTTCAGGGGTTGCGGCAGCTCCAGGTCAGGTGGCGGAGCCGAGCCAACCGCGCGGATATAGGCGGCTTCCGCGGTGCGCAGACTGCCTTGAGCGGTCAGCAGGGTCGCTCGCGCGCTGGCAAGCGCCGCCTGCGCCTGCGCGACATCAGTTTGGGTAATCTCGCCCACACGGAAGCGATCCTGCGTCGCCTGTAATTGTTGGGCGAGAACTTGCTCGTTGTTTCGCTGGATCTCCAGGATCTGGCGGGCCTGGATGACCCCGACATAGGCGCTCACGGTGTCAGAGAAGGAGGTTTCCTCCTGGCCGATCAGGGCCGCCCGCTCGGCGAACACCGCGTTCTTGGCGCGCTGGACGGAGGCATCGACGCGGCCTCCAGTATAGAGCGGCTGGGTCAGGAGCGCCTGGGCGGTGCCGATGTCGCGGGCCGCTGGCGTCTTTATTCCCTGGCCGGCCACCCTCTCGCGCGACACGCCGTCCGCGTATCCCACGTTGCCGGACAAGACCACCGTTGGCCGCCAGCCAGAGAGCGCCTGCGGCACACCCTCATCGACAGTGCGAAGCCGGGCGCGCTCTTCGAGCAGTGCGGGATTGTAGGCGTAGGTGGCCACCAGCGCCTGGGCGAGAGTGCGCGGCGTGTTGTTCGGCGCCGCGACAAGCTGGCTGGCGGCCGCGCCGCTGCTCGCGGCGTTGGTGTTGGCCCTTTGAGGCTTCCGGGGCTGAGCCAGGACCGGCGCAGCGGCGAGAAGGGACAGGCCGATCAGCAGGGTCGGGCGCAGACGCATCGAGACACCTCCGTGGGGTGCGGTCTGCCACAAGCTTGGCCCTCAAGCCAAGCACGAAGCCCTAGACGTGGAAACTCTCGCCGCAGCCACAGCGGCCCTTCTCGTTCGGGTTGGTGAAGGTGAAGCCCGAGGAGAGTGCCTTGGCCTCGTAGTCCATCACCGTGCCGATCAGGAACAGGCTGGCCTTGCGGTCCACCAGCACGGTCACGCCCTTGTCGGCCACCACCTCGTCGCCGGGGCCGGGCGCGTCGGTCCAGCTCATGTCGTAGGACAGGCCCGAGCAGCCCTTGGTCCGGACGCCGATGCGCAGCAGCTTGCCTTGTTCCCCGGCGTCGTAGAGGCGCCGCAGCCGCTCGGCGGCCGCGTCGGTCAGGCGCATCAGGGGGGGGAGCGGCCGGGCGGGTTTGCGGGTGGCGGTGGTGGTGCTCATGGTGCGCTTGATATCGGTTCGATCAGAACATGTTCAACTGGAGCCGCGCCTCGTCGCTCATGCGGCTCGGATCCCAGGGCGGATCCCACACGGTCTCCACCTCGCAGTCGGTCACGCCCGGCACCGCCATGACCGCGTCACGGACCTGCTCGGGCAGTTCCTGCGCGCTCGGGCAGGCGGGGGCGGTCAGCGTCATCTCCACGCGCACCTTGCCGTCGTCGTGCAGGTCGATGGCGTAGATCAGACCCAGCTCGTAGATGTTCACCGGGATCTCCGGGTCGTAGACGCCGGCGATGGCGGCGATCACCGCGTCCTCGGTCGGCTTGGGCGCGGTCTCGCCCTCCGGTGTCCAGGCGGTGTGCGGAGCCATGTCATTCACTGCTGGTCTCCTTCGCCCCGTCCAGGGCGGCGATCAGGGCGTGCCAGGGCAGGGTCGCGCACTTCACGCGCGACGGGTACTCATGCACGCCGGACAAGGGTTGCAGCCGCTCCAGCGGCTCGGCGAGCGCGGCGTTGCCGCAGTCCGGGCAGGCGCCGGTCCGGGCCAGTTCCCGGAACGCCTCGAACAGCGCCCGCGCGTCGGAGGTGGACCGGCCGGCAACGGTCTCCGCCATCAGGTCGGCCGAGGCGACGCTGATGGCGCAGCCGCGCGCCTCGAATCCGGTCTCGGCGATGGTGCCGTCCGGATCGTATCTCACGAACACCTGCACGCGGTCCCCGCACATCGGGTTGTCTCCCTTGGCGGTCGCGTCGAAGGCGGCGAGCCGCTTGCCGTGGCGCGGCCGGCGGCCGTGATCGAGGATCACCTCCTGGTAGAGGTCGCGCAGGTCGGCGAAATCGTCCTGTGCCGTCATGCGAAGAACGCCCGTACTCGTGCCAGCGTGTCGGCCAAGGCGTCGATCTCCTCCGGCGTCGTGTAGACGCCGAAGCTCGCGCGTGCCGTGCTGTCCACGCCGAAGCGCCGCATCAGCGGCTCGGCGCAATGGTGCCCGGCGCGCACCGCGATCCCCTGGCGATCGAGCAAGGTGGCGACGTCATGCGCGTGCGCGCCGTCCAGCGTGAACGAGATGACGCCGCCCCGATCCTGCGCCCGGCCCAGGATGCGCACTCCCTGGATCGGCGACAAGCGCGCGAGGGCATGGTCTGTCAACGCTTGCTCGTGCGCGGCGATGGCCGGATAGCCGATCGCCCGCACGTAGTCGATCGCCGCCTTCAGCCCGATCCCCTCCAGGATCGCCGGCGTGCCCGCCTCGAACTTGTGTGGCACGGCCGCCCAGGTCGAGCGTTCGTACGTGACCGAGGAGATCATGTCGCCGCCGCCCAGGAAAGGCGGCATCGCCTCCAGCAATTCGCGGCGGGCATACAGAACGCCGATGCCGGTCGGGCCGTACAGCTTGTGGCCGGTCCAGGCGTAGAAATCGCAATCCAGCGCGCGGACATCGACGCGCCGATGCACGATCGCCTGCGAGCCGTCGAGCAGCACCTTCGCCCCGGCCGCGTGCGCGGCGCGCACGATGCGTTCGGCGGGCGTGTAGGTGCCGAGCACGTTGGACATATGCGTGATCGCGACCAGCCCCACCTTGCCGTCGGCGAGCAGCGCCTCGAACGCCGCCATATCCAGCTCGCCCGCGTCGGTCACGGGAGCGACGCGCAGCTCGATCCCGCGCTCGTCCCGCAGCATCTGCCAAGGCACGATGTTGGAGTGGTGCTCCATGGCCGAGATCACCACGGCCTGGCCGGGGCGCATCACGCCGCGGCCATAGCTGTGGGCGACGAGGTTGATCGCCTCGGTGCTGTTGCGGGTGAAGACGATCTCCTCGCGATCGGCGTTCATCAGCCCGGCCGCCGCGTCGCGCGCCGCCTCATAGGCGTCGGTGGTCCGCTCGCTCATCCAGTGCAGGCCGCGATGCACGTTCGCGTACTGCGTCTCCATCGCGGCGCGCATCGCCTCGATCACGGCGCGCGGCTTCTGGGCGGAGGCGGCGCTGTCGAGGAACACGAGCTTCTTGCCGCGCACGGTTTGGCTCAGGATCGGGAAGTCCGCGCGGATGCGCGCAACGTCGAGGTTTGGAAAGGTGGTAATCGTATCCATCACGCCGCCTGCCTTTTCCACCACTGCTCCACCGCCTCTTCCATCGCGTGCCGGGCGGGCTCGCTCGCCACCGCCTCCAACGCCTCGGCGAGGAAAGCGCGCACCAGGATCGCCCGCGCCTCGGGCTCGGGAACGCCGCGCGTGCGCAAATAGAAAAGCTGGTCAGGGTCCAGCTCGCCCACCGTCGCGCCGTGGCTGCACTTCACGTCATCGGCGAAGATCTCCAGCTCCGGCTTGGTGTCCACCTCGGCATCCGGGGACAGCAGCAGCGCCTGGCTCATCTGGTAGCCGTCGGTCTTCTGCGCCGCCCTCGCCACCTCGATCCGGCCCTGGAACACGCCGCGCGAGCGACCGGTGAGCACGTTCTTCACGGCCTGACGGGAGGCGCAGCGTGGCGCCTCGTGACGCACCACGGTGGTGACGTCGGCAAGCTGCGCTCCGGCCAGGAGCTGCGCGGCGCCCAGATGCACGGTGGCATCCGGCCCGGTCAGGCGCGTGTGGATCTCGGTCCGCGCGAGCCGCGCGCCCAGCGCGAGAACGAAGCTCTCGACATGCGCGCCCGCCTCGATCTCCGCGAGCGTGGTGCTGAAATGAAAGGCCGCCGGCGCCTCGCCCTGGAGCCGAACCAGCGACAAGGAGGCGCCTCGCTCCAAGCGCAGCGCGAAGACGGCGTTGTGCAGATAGGCTCCCTCGCCCTGCGCGGTCTCGACCAGGGTGAGGCGCGCGCCGCGCCCCAGGCGAACGACATGCCGCGGGTGGAAGCCGACCATGCGGCCCGGCGCCGGAGTGGCCAGGCTGGCCAGATGAAGCGTGCCCGCGTCGCGCTCCGCCGGCACATCGATCACCACGCCATCCTCGGCCAGCATCGTGTTGAGCGCAACCATTGGATGGTGCATGGCATCCGCTCCTGTTCCGAAGAGCGGCCTTTCAGCAAAATGCGCAAACCCCTCGGGCGGATCGGACAGGTCCGCGCGATAGCGTCCGTCGATGAACACCAGGCGCTCCGGTGCGAGCCACGGCACCGTCTCAAGCGTCTGGCCATCCGCGACCGGCGACAGGGGTTCATGGAACGCCGCTTCGGCCAGCGGCCGCAGGTTCGTGTATTTCCAAGCCTCGTCGCGCCGTCCAGGCAGGCCGATGCGGCGGAACGACTCGGCGGCGGCGGCGCGGACGGCGGCATCGCCGGGCAGCCGGTCCTTCAGTCCTTCGTAGCGCGCTAGGAAGCCCGCTTCGCCCACCGGCTCGACCACGGTCATGCCGCCGCCGCCTCCGCCGCCAGCCCAGCGTAGCCGCGCGCCTCCAACTCATGGGCCAGCTCCGGCCCGCCCGAGCGCGCGATCCGCCCGGCGGCGAGCACATGCACGCGGCTTGGCACCAGATGGTCCAGCAGGCGCTGATGGTGCGTGATGACAAGCGCGGAGAAGCCGGGGCCGCGCAGGGCGTTCACGCCGTCGGCGACGATGCGCAGCGCGTCGATGTCGAGACCGCTGTCGGTCTCGTCAAGGATGGCGAGGCGCGGCCGGAGGACGGCCATCTGCAACACCTCGTTGCGCTTCTTCTCGCCGCCGGAGAAGCCCACGTTCACGTTGCGCTTCAGCATGTCGTCCGGCATGTGCAGCCGCTTGGCCTCGGCGCGGGCGAGCTTGAGGAACTGCACCGCGTCCAGTTCGTCCTCGCCGCGCGCGCGGCGCACGGCGTTGAGCGCGGTGCGCAGGAAATTGGCGTTGCCGACGCCCGGCAGCTCGATGGGCGCCTGGAAGGCGAGGAACACCCCGGCGGCGGCCCGCTCCTCCGGCTCCATCGCGAGCAGGTCGCGTCCTTCGAACAGGACTTCTCCGCTGGTGACTTCGTACTCCTCCCGCCCGGCCAGCACGTAGCCGAGCGTCGATTTGCCCGATCCGTTCGGCCCCATTAAGGCGTGGATCTCGCCAGCGGGCACAGTCAGGTCGATGCCGCGCAGGATGGGCTTGCCGGCGACCGAGACCGAAAGATTCCTGATCTCCAGCATCGCTCAGCCCACCGAGCCTTCAAGGCTGACCGCCAGCAGCTTCTGCGCCTCGACGGCGAACTCCATCGGCAGCTCCTTCAGCACGTCCTTGCAAAATCCGTTGACGATCAGGCTCACCGCGTCCTCTTCCGAGAGGCCCCGGCTGCGGCAGTAGAAGAGCTGGTCCTCGGCGATCTTCGATGTGGTCGCCTCGTGCTCCACCTTCGCGCTCGGATTGCGGCTCTCGATATAGGGAACGGTGTGCGCGCCGCACTGGTCCCCGATCAGCAGGCTGTCGCATTGGGTGTGATTCCGCGCGCCCGACGCCTGCGGCACGATCCGCACCAGACCGCGATAGGTGTTGTTCGAGCGCCCGGCGCTGATGCCTTTGGAGACGATGGTGCTGCGCGTGTTCCGCCCGACATGGATCATCTTGGTCCCGGTGTCGGCCTGCTGGCGGTTGTTCGTCACCGCGACCGAGTAGAACTCGCCCACGCTGTCGTCGCCCTCCAGCACGCAAGAGGGATACTTCCACGTGATCGCGGAGCCGGTCTCCACCTGTGTCCAGGAGATCTTCGCCCGCGCGCCACGGCAGGCGCCGCGCTTCGTGACGAAGTTGTAGATGCCGCCTCGCCCCTCGGCGTCGCCGGGATACCAGTTCTGGACGGTGCTGTACTTAATCTGCGCGTCCTCTAGCGCCACCAGCTCCACCACCGCGGCGTGCAGCTGGTTCTCGTCGCGCATGGGCGCGGTGCAGCCTTCCAAGTAGCTCACATAGCTGCCCGCGTCGGCGATGATGAGCGTGCGCTCGAACTGGCCGGTGTTGCGGGCGTTGATTCGGAAGTAGGTGGACAGCTCCATCGGGCAGCGCACGCCCTTCGGGATGTAGACGAAGCTGCCATCGGTGAAGACGGCGCTGTTCAGGGCGGCGAAGAAATTGTCCGCCACGGGCACGACGCTGCCGAGATACTTGCGCACCAGATCCGGGTGCTCGCGCACCGCCTCGCTGATCGGGCAGAAGATCACGCCGGACTTCGCCAGAGTCTCACGGAAGGTGGTGGCGACGGAGACGCTGTCGAACACCGCGTCCACCGCGACCGCGCCCGCCTGCTCGGGGGCCTCCACCCCGGCGAGGACGGCGCGCTCCTTGAGCGGGATGCCGAGCTTCTCGTAGGTCGCGAGCAGCTCGGGATCGACCTCGTCGAGGGACTTGGGGCCGCTCTTCCGCTTCGGCGCCGCGTAGTAATGGATGTCCTGATAGTCGATCGGCGGGTGCCACACCTTGGCCCAGTGCGGCTCCTCCATGCCCCGCCACGCCGCGAGCGCCTTCAGGCGCCACGCCAGCAGCCATTCCGGCTCGTGCTTGCGGGCGGAGATCAGGCGCACGGTGTCATCGGTCAGCCCCTTCGGGGCCAACTCCATCTCAATGTCGGTCTCGAAGCCCCACTTGTAGGCGGACTGGGTGACGGACTGGACGGTATCAAGCGTTTCGGCGACAGCGGGCATCGTGCGTCCTATTCAGCGGCGGGAAGGGGGGCGGGCACGGGGGCGCGGTAGGGCCGAGGCCGAGCCGCCCCGCGCATGTCGGCCAGCGTGATGGCGGAGAGCGCCTGCTGGATGGCGTCGTTGACCGGATTCCAGCGGCCCCGGACCGAACAGATGTGCTCGACCTCGCACTGGCCGGAGCCGCCATCGACGCAGGCGGTCAGCGCGATCGGGCCATCGATGGCCGCGATCACGTCGGAGATCGCGATGGCGCCGAGCGGACGTGTCAGGCGGTAGCCGCCCCGCGCCCCGCGCTGGGAGGCAACCAGCCCCGCGCCGGCGAGGAGCTTTAGAACTTTGGCGACTGTCGGCTCCGGGATGCCCGTGGCGGCGGCGATCCCTGGGGAGGTTTGAACCCCGTCGGCGCCCGACAGCCGGACGAGCACGACCACGGCGTAGTCGGTCAGCTTCGACAGCCTCAGCACAGGCATGGCTCCAGGAAGATAGGGGACTTTGGGAGTCCTGATTGACCGCAGATGGCATACGAGGGCGCCGAGTTCAAGGGGATGTGGAACCTATGCCAGCGGTCGTACAGCCTGGCTGATCGGACCGCTTTCTTGATTTTATTCCGGACACCAGCGGATCAAATCCGGCCATTTCGCGCGGACGTCACCACCAGCCTGAGAGGACCGGGACATCCGGACGGCGACACGGGACTGCCCTATCAAAGTTCTTCTAACATAGAAGTTAAAAATTCTTGCATTCTGAGTTGATTTGTGATATATATGAGCTCATTTGAGGAAAGGCATTGATGCCCGCCAGCGATCATTGGATTTATCAGGGCAGGCAGGAACACGGCTGGTTCGGCACCGGCACCGCTCCCCCAAACGACCCAGCGCCCGGCCCGGCCGACAAGGACGCGGACAATCTGTTCGCGGTGGCCAACGCCGGCAAGCGGATCGATGCGCAATGACCCGGCTTCATGATTCTACCTGATTTCAGCTCGCTCTGAACCGCACAACGATGCGCCAAAGCGCCACCACCATGAAAGGGTGAACGCGAAGCCGCTTGCCCCGAGTGAGGCCAGAGGGGCACTCAGGCCCCCGAACTCGCCCCCCCAGCGGCCACGAACCGTTCCAGCCAGTGGATCGTGTAATCACCCGCCTGGAACGAGGGCTCCTCCATAATCCGCTGGTGCAGCGCGATCGTGGTCTTGATGCCCACGATCGCGAACTCGTCGAGCGCCCGGCGCGCGCGGCCGATCGCCTCCAGGCGGGTCGGCGCGTGGACGATCAGCTTGGCCACCAGGCTGTCATAATGGGGCGGCACGACATAGCCCGCGTAGAGCGCGGAATCGACCCGCACCCCAAGCCCGCCGGGCGCATGGAAGGCGCTGACCCGGCCAGGTGTCGGCATGAACGTCTCCGGGTCTTCGGCCGTGATGCGGCACTCGATCGCGTGGCCGTTGAAGCGGATGTCGCGCTGGCGATAGCCAAGGACATTCCCGGCGGCGATGCGGATCTGCTCGCGCACGAGATCGATCCCGCAGACCATCTCCGTGACCGGATGCTCGACCTGAAGGCGCGTGTTCATCTCGATGAACGCGAATTGCCCATCCTGGTACAGGAACTCCAGCGTGCCGGCGTTCCGGTAGCCAAGCTGGCCGAGCGCCCCTGTCACCGTCTCTCCCAGCCGATCCCGGCGCGCCGCGTCGAGGGCGGGGGAGCCAGCCTCTTCGAGGAGCTTCTGGTGGCGCCTCTGCAAGCTGCAATCGCGCTCCCCGAAATGCACGACATCGCCATAGGCGTCCGCCAGGATCTGCAACTCGATGTGTCGCGGCCGGTCGAGGTATTTTTCCAGGTAAACGGCATCGTTGCCGAACGCGGCGCGCGCCTCGGCGCGGGCGACGCGGAACGCCTCCTCGATCTCCTCGTCCGCGCGGGCCACCTTCATGCCGCGCCCGCCGCCGCCCGCCGCCGCCTTGATCAGGACCGGATAGCCGATCCGCTGGGCGACCAGGCGGGCGGACGCGACGTCGGGCACCGCGCCGTCGGATCCGGCCACGAGCGGCACGCCCAGCCGCGCCATCGCCGCCTTCGCGGCGATCTTGTCGCCCATCATGCGGATATGCTCGGGCGAGGGGCCGATGAAGGTCAGGCCATGCGCCTCCACCATCTCGGCGAAGCCCGCGTTCTCGGCAAGGAAGCCATAACCGGGATGGATCGCGTCCGCGCCGGTGATGCGCGCGGCCGAGAGGATCGCCGCGACATTGAGGTAGCTGTCCTTCGCCGGCGGCGGGCCGATGCACACGCTCTCGTCGGCCAGGCGCACATGCATCGCCTCGGCGTCCGCCGTGGAGTGGACCGCGACCGTGGCGATGCCCAGCTCGCGGCAGGCGCGCTGGATGCGCAACGCGATCTCGCCGCGATTGGCGATGAGGATCTTCTCGAACACGGCCGCTCAGGCTTCGATCAGCATCAAGGGCTCGCCGTACTCGACGGGGGAGGAATTGGCGACGAGAATCCGCGTCACGGTCCCCGCCTTCGGCGCCTTGATGTGATTGAAGGTCTTCATCGCCTCGATCAGCAGCACCGTCTGTCCGGCGCTGACCGTCTGCCCGACGGTCACGAACGGGGGGGCGCCCGGCTCCGGGGAGAGATAGACCACGCCCACCATCGGGCTCAGCACGGCGCCGGGATGGCTGGCCAGGGCGTCCAGCTCGCTCGGCGGAGGCGCGAGAGTCGCGGGCGGGTGGGGCGCGGCTCGGGTCGGCGCCTCCGCGCTGGGAGGCGGGACACCTGGAGCGCGCACCACCCGAATCCGGCTGTCCTTCTCGGCGATCTCGATCTCGGTCAGCCCGGTTTCGGTCAGGATGCCGGCCAGCGCCCGGATCGCGTCGGGGTCCATCGGGATGCGGGTCATGCTGACTCCTCAAGGATCAGGGCCAAGGCGGTCAAGGCCAGCGCATAGCCCCGGATCCCCAGCCCGCAGATCACGCCCGTGACGGCCTTGGATACGTAGGAGTGCTGCCGGAACTCCTCGCGCTTGTGGATGTTGGTGATATGCACCTCGATGGAAGGCAGGTCGGTCGCCAGCAG
>DATFDN010000174.1:0-2183 GCA_035252035.1 Acetobacteraceae bacterium
GCGCGACGGACAGCTCTACGAGCTGAACCTGATGGACACCCCAGGCCATGTCGATTTCGCCTATGAGGTGAGCCGCAGCCTCGCCGCCTGCGAGGGCAGCTTGCTGGTGGTGGACGCGAGCCAGGGGGTGGAGGCGCAGACGCTCGCCAACGTCTACCAGGCGCTCGACGCCGGCCACGAGATCGTGCCCGTGCTCAACAAGGTCGACCTCCCCGCCGCCGAGCCCGAGCGGGTGCGCCAGCAGATCGAGGACGTGATCGGGCTCGACGCCTCCGACGCGGTCGAGATCAGCGCCAAGACCGGCCTCAATATCGAGGGCGTGCTGGAGGCGCTGGTCACGCGCCTGCCGCCCCCGCGCGGCGACGGCGCGGCGCCACTCAAGGCGCTGTTGGTGGACAGTTGGTACGACCCCTATCTCGGCGTGGTGATCCTGCTCCGGGTCAGGGATGGGCGGCTGAAACGGGGCCAGAAGATCCGCATGATGTCCACCGGCGCGGTCCACGGGGTCGAGCAGGTGGGCGTGTTCAGCCCCAAGATGGTGCCGGTGGACGATCTCGGGCCGGGCGAGATCGGCTATATCACGGCGGCGATCAAGACCGTCGCGGATTGCCGGATCGGCGATACCATCACTGACGACCGAAGGCCGGCCGCCGAGCCGCTGCCCGGCTTCAAGCCCTCGGTGCCGGTGGTCTGGTGCGGGCTCTATCCGGTGGACGCCGACGATTTCGAGAAGCTGCGCGACAGCCTGGCCAAGCTGCGGCTGAATGACGCGAGCTTCCATTACGAGCCGGAGACCTCGGCCGCGCTCGGCTTCGGCTTTCGCTGCGGCTTTCTCGGCCTGTTGCACCTGGAGATCATCCAGGAGCGGCTGGCGCGCGAGTTCGACCTCGATCTGATCGCGACCGCGCCCTCGGTCGTCTATCGCCTGTTCCGCACCAACGGGCAGGTTCAGGAGCTGCACAACCCGGCCGACATGCCGGACGGCAGCGTGATCGACCATATCGAGGAGCCGTGGATCCGCGCCACGATCATGGTGCCGGACGACCACCTGGGCGCGATCCTGCACCTCTGCAACGACCGGCGCGGCGAGCAGGTGGATCTCACCTATGTCGGCAACCGCGCGATGGCGGTCTATCGCCTGCCGCTGAACGAGGTGGTCTTCGACTTCTACGACCGGCTGAAGTCGGTCAGCCGCGGCTATGCGAGCTTCGACTACCAGATGGACGGCTACGCGCCGGGCGACCTGGTGCGGATCTCCATCCTGGTGAACGGCGAGCCGGTGGACGCGCTGAGCTTCATCGCGCACCGCTCGCTGGCCGAGGCGCGCGGCCGGGCGATCTGCGGCAAGCTGAAGGAGCTGATTCCGCGCCAGTTGTTCAAGATCGCCATTCAGGCCGCGATCGGCGGGCGGGTGATCGCCCGCGAGACGATCAGCGCGCTGTCCAAGGACGTGACAGCGAAATGCTACGGCGGCGACATCAGCCGCAAGCGCAAGCTGCTGGACAAGCAGAAAGAGGGCAAGAAGCGGATGCGCCAGTTCGGGAAGGTCGAGATCCCGCAATCGGCCTTCCTGGCGGCGCTGAAGATGGACGCCTGATCGGCTTTCCGATTGTCGCTGGTGTGACGCGTGTCACAGCGCGCCCGCTCCTGATGCGGCATTCTCCGGGACGTTCAAAACGCCCACCGAGAGAACAGGAGTTTGCCATGAAGTCACTATTCCTCGTGCTCGCCGCGCTGCTGGGCATCGCCGCTGGCACTGCCACGATCTCGCCGGCCTCCGCGGCGGGCGCGTTCGGGTACTCCACCAACAGCGGCGGCGGCGGAGCGAGTGGCTGAACCTTCCGCCGTTGCCCCTCCATGACGCAGGAGGAGAGCGATGGCAGCCGTTTTGGTTGCGGTTCTCGCCTTGCTGGTCGCGGTGATCGGCGCCGCCGCGATTGGCCCGGTGCGAGACGGAAACGTGGCGCCCTGGGGCAACTCTTAGACTGCCACGTTGAGCCGGCCTCGGATCTCCCCCTCCGAGGCCGGCTTTTTGCGCGCCGCGGATAGCTCGATGGACGCGGCCGCCATGAGGCTGGTATAGAGCATCGGCCTGGAGGGATGGCCGAGCGGCTTAAGGCGCACGCTTGGAAAGCGTGTGTACGTTAACGCGTACCGTGGGTTCGAATCCCACTCCCTCCGCC
>DATFDN010000175.1:0-2485 GCA_035252035.1 Acetobacteraceae bacterium
TGCGCCGCCGCCACGACATGGTGGCGGCGGCGGGCGGCACATGCATCATGGTTTCCCTCAATGGGGCCGGGCTCGCCGCCGTCGAGCAGCTTCGCCGACACAGCACGCTGCCGATCCACGGCCATCGCAACGGCTGGGGGATGTTCACGCGACATCCCGCGCTCGGCCTCGATTTCGCCCCCTACCAGAAGATGTGGCGCCTAGCCGGGGTCGATCAGTTGCACGTCAACGGCATCCGCAGCAAGTTCTGGGAACCGGACGAAAGCGTGATCGCCTCGGCGCGGTCGTGCCTGGCGCCTTGGGCGGGCCTGCCCCCGATCATGTCGGTGTTCTCCTCGGGCCAGTGGGCGGGACAGGCGCCCGACACCTACGCCGCCCTGCGGAGCACGGATCTGATCTACCTCGCGGGCGGGGGCATCATTGGTCATCCGCATGGAATCGCGGCGGGTGTCGCCAGCCTGCGCGAGGCGTGGCAGGCCGCTTCCGCCGGCGTGAGCCTTGACGCCTATGCCGCGGATCACCCGTCCTTGCGCATGGCGCTCGACGCATTCGGGAGCAAGACATGAGCGCCGCGACGCGGTGCCGGCTGGTCTTCTACGGCGACGACTTCACCGGCTCGACCGACGCGCTGGAAGTGCTGGCCTTCGCCGGGCTGCGCTGCGCGCTGTTCCTCAAGCCGCCCCAGCCGGACACCCTGGCACAGTTCTCCGCGCTCGACGCGGCGGGCGTGGCTGGGGACAGCCGGGGCATGAGCCCGGCGGAGATGGAGCAAGCAATGCCGGCGGTATTCGACGCGCTTGCGTCAGTGGGTGCGCCGATCATCCATTACAAGGTGTGCTCCACCTTCGATAGCTCGCCCACGATCGGCAGCATCGGCCGGATCATGGAAATAGCACGGCGCCGGTTCACGTCCGGATTCATCCCGGTCGTGGCTGGCACACCAGCACTCGGGCGCTATTGCCTGTTCGGCAACCTGTTCGCGCGCTCCGGGACCTATGGCAAAGTTTATCGGATCGACCGCCATCCGATCATGAGCGTGCATCCGGTCACGCCCATGACCGAGGGCGATCTCGCGCTGCATCTGGCGCGGCAGGGTGAGGTCGCCATCGCCAAATTTCCGTACACCGAGATCGAGCAAGGACGGGATGCCGCGCTTCGCCACCTGCGCGCTCTCGCCGACACTGCGCCGGGTGCCATTCTGTTCGATGCCGGTTTGCCGCGCCACCTCACCGAAACGGGCTATCTTCTCACGGAAGAGGCGAAGCGGCGGGCACCGGTGTTCGTGGTCGGGGGCTCGGGCGTTGAATACGCGCTGACCCAATGGTGGCGTGAAAGCGACGGGCTTGCGGAAGAAACGGGCCGCTACGATGCGATCCAGCCGGTCGATCACGTCTTCGCCGTCTCCGGCAGCGCCTCGAAGCTAACGGCAGCGCAAATCGCTGCCGCGCTGCAAGCGGGCTTTGCCGAAATCCCGGTCATCGCGCGCGATCTTCTGGATGAAGAGGGCTGGCGCCAGACAGCCAGCGCGCTTGCCACCCGGGCCGCCGCCCTGTTGAAAGAAGGCCGCAGCGTGCTTCTGCACACGGCGCGCGGCCCCGACGATGCCAGGATTGGCGAAATGCTGGATGCGATGGTTGCGCGGGGCTTCACGCGCGAGGAGGCGAAGCATGGCGGAGGGCGCGTGCTGGGCACTCGGCTCGGGCACGTCGTAAGGCAGATCCTCACTACCGTGCCGCTTCAGCGCATTGCGGTTTCAGGCGGGGATACGTCGAGCCAGGTCACGCAGGTGCTAGGGCCGGATGCGCTGGAAGTCGCGGCCCGGCTGGCACCAGGCGCCCCCCTCTGCCGCACTTTGTCGCGCTCGCCCGAAACGCACGGCATCGAAATCGCGCTCAAGGGGGGTCAGATGGGCGACGTGGATTTCTTCGAAAGACTGCGAAGGGGAAACGTATAGCAAAGTAGGGCGGAAAAGCGCAGCGCATTCCGCCGCACATGCACGCACATTGGAAGGAGGCGGAATACGCTACGCTATGCCGCCCTACGACCGTGGAGCCACTTTACCGCCCCCGAACATCAGCCCCGCCGCGCGGAACCCGCCATCCACGTTCAGCGTGTGCCCATGCACGTAGCGGCTCTCATCGGAGCACAGGAACACCGCCGCGTCCGCGATCTCCTCGGGCGTGCCGTAGCGGGTCATGGGGATCAGGTAGTTGTAGGCGGCACGGGTCGCCGCGTCATGGGCGAATTGCGCCATCTCGGTCTCGATCGCGCCCGGCGCGATGTTGTTGACGTTGATGTTGTGCTCGGCAAGCTCCACCGCCATCACCTTCGTCAGCAACTCAAGCCCCGCCTTCGCCGCTCCATAGGCCGCCCGCCCGTTCCCGCCCCGCTGCCCGGACAGCGAGGCAATATTGACAATCTTGCCGCCGCCAGTCCGCACCATCTCGCGCGCCACCGCCTGCGCGACCAGGAACGCCCCGGTCAG
>DATFDN010000176.1:0-3960 GCA_035252035.1 Acetobacteraceae bacterium
GCCGGGTCGCGCGCCAGGGCCTCGATCGCCGCCGCGATCGCCCCTGGCTGGTCGGGATCGGCGTAGAGGGCGGCATCGCCCGCGACCTCCGGCAATCCGCCACGCGGCGAGCAGATCAGCGCGGCGCCGCAGGCCATCGCCTCCAGCGCCGTCAGGCCGAACGGTTCCGGCCAGCGGCTGGGCACGACGACGATGGCGGCACGGCTCATCGCCTCCAGCACCGCCGGATGGTCGCGATAGCCGAGCATCCAAACGCCGGAAGCGGAAGCGGCGCGGCGCACGACGCGCACGAACGGCGTATCCGGGCTATCGGGGCGCGAGCGGTCGGCGCCGATCATCTCCGCCCGCCAGCCCGGCAAATGCGGCAGGGCCTGCGCGCACGCCCCCACGAACAGATCCGCCCCTTTCTCGGCCACCACCCGGCCGACGAACAGGATCAGCCGCTCGCGCGCCTCTGGCGGGGCAGGCAGGGCGGCGAGATCGATCGCGTTGGGCAGCACGATAGGCGCGGGCGCCGCCTCGCTCGGCACGCCCTCCATCAAGCGGTCCCGCAGGAACGCCGAGACAGTCACCACGCGCGCCAGGCCGCGCAGCAGCGCTGCCCGCGCCTCCGGCGTGACGGCGCCGTGCATGGATTGCGGATCATTGTGCAGGAACAGGCTGACCGGCGTGGCCGGGAACTGGCGGGCCAGGCTGCGCGCCAGCTCGACCCGGTTATGCACCTCGATCAGCGCCGGGCGCAGCGGACGCAGCAGGCGGGCGACCGCGGCCGCGTAGCGCGTGTTGATGGTGCCCAGTCTCCAGAACGCCGGGCGCGCCGCCCGGAACGGCGTGTCATCGAAGACCGGCCCGGACTGCAAGCCGCCCACGACCAGCGCCGGCAGCAGTCGCGCGAACTGATGCGCCAGCAGCGCCACCGCGCCCGCCCGTCCTGGGCCGAACCCCTCCTTGGGCGGCAGCACCACCGCGACGAGCGACGCATCGGCCAAGGGCGAAGCGCGCCGTCCGGCCTCGGTTTCCTCATCTCTTGCAACGCGAGCCATCAGCCGGACCTTAAGGCAAAGGGATCTCCCTTGACGAGGGCGAGCGTCACACGGTCGCGCGCTTTGGTCCGGGACCGGCGGCTTCCGCTGGCTTGGGAAGGGGGATAGCTTCCGCCCGATCTACCCGAGGAGAAGAAATCAGTGGACGATATCGTCATTGTCTCCGCCGCCCGCACGCCGGTCGGCAGCTTCAGCGGCGCGTTCGGCAGCCTGTCGGCGACCGCCCTTGGCACCGTCGCCCTGCAAGCGGCGATGCAGCGCGCCAAGATCGAGCCGGGCGAGGTGGACGAGGTGATCCTGGGCCAGGTGCTGGCCGCCGGCGAGGGCCAGAACCCGGCCCGCCAGGCCGCCCACGCCGCCGGCGTCCCCGATGCCAAGACCGCCTTCGGGATCAACCAGGTCTGCGGGTCCGGGCTGCGCGCCGTGGCGCTCGCCGCCCAGCAGGTGCGCACAGGCGAGAGCGCGATCGTCGCCGCTGGCGGGATGGAGAGCATGAGCATGTCGCGCCACGCCGCCCACCTGCGCGCCGGCACCAAGATGGGCGGGGTCGAGTTCATCGACACGATGCTGAAGGACGGGCTGTGGGACGCCTTCCACGGCTACCACATGGGCACGACCGCCGAGAACGTGGCGCGCGCCTACCAGATCACCCGCGAGGAGCAGGACAAGTTCGCGCTCGGCTCGCAGCAGAAGGCCTCGGCCGCGCAGAAGGCCGGGCGCTTCAAGGACGAGATCGCGCCAGTCACGGTGAAGGGCCGCAAGGGCGATGTCGTGATCGACCAGGACGAGTACATCCGCCACGATTCCAGCATGGAGGCGATGGCCAAGCTGCGCCCGGCCTTCAGCAAGGATGGCACGGTCACGGCGGGGAACGCCTCGGGCATCAATGACGGCGCCGCCGCCGTCGTGGTGATGACCGCCGCCGAGGCGCAGCGGCGCGGCCTCACCCCGCTGGCCCGCATCGCCGCCTTCGCCACCGCCGGCGTCGATCCGGCGGTGATGGGCACCGGCCCGATCCCGTCCACCCGCAAGGCGCTCGGCCGCGCGGGCTGGAAGCCCGACGACCTCGACCTCGTGGAAGCCAACGAGGCGTTCGCGGCACAGGCGCTCGCGGTCAACAAGGAGCTTGGCTGGGATGCCGACAAGGTGAACGTGAACGGCGGCGCCATTGCCATCGGCCACCCGATCGGCGCCTCGGGCTGCCGCGTGCTGGTGACGCTGCTGCACGAGATGCAGAAGCGGAACGCGAGGAAGGGCCTCGCCACGCTCTGCATCGGGGGCGGCATGGGCGTGGCCATGTGCTTGGAGAGATAATCTTTTCAACGTCATGCCCGGCCTTGGGCCGGGCACCCACGTCTTTGCTTGAAGCGTCTCAAGACGTGGGTGGCCGGGCCAAGCCCGGCCATGACGGCGGTTGGATAATGGGAGGAAACCAATGCTGCTCTACAACTCGATCGGACCCAACCCGCGCGTCGTGCGCGTGTTCATGGCGGAGCGTGGCATCCAAATCCCCCGCCAGGAGGTCGATCTCCGCGGTGGCGAGAACCGGCGCGAGCCCTACACGACCAAGGTTCCGTTCGGCCAGCTTCCCGCCCTCGAACTCGACAACGGCATGGTGCTGTCGGAAATCACCGCGATCTGCGAGTACCTCGACGAGACCCATCCGGGCGCGAGCCTGATCGGCAAGACCCCGGAGGAGCGGGCCGAGACGCGGATGTGGACGCGCCGGCTGGATCTCAACATCGTCGAGCCGATGGCCAACGGCTTCCGCTTCTCCGAGGGGCTGAAGCTGTTCGAGAACCGCATCCACGTCATCCCGCAGGCCGCCGACGACCTGAAGAAGACCGCCCAGCTCTGGCTGAGCCGCCTCGACCGGATGATCGAGGGGAAGCAGTGGATCTGCGGCGGCCGGTTCACGTTCGCCGACATCTTCCTGTTCTGCTTCCTCGATTTCGCGAACAGCGTCGGGCAGACGCTCAACCCGGAGAATCGCAACGTCCTGGCCTGGTTCGAGCGCGTGAAGGCGCGGCCGAGCACGGCGGCCTGAACGCGCATTGACCTTCTCCTTAGGGATCTCCTTCTACAATGCCGTGATCCGCGTGCCTGCCAGGCCGCGCATCGACATGAGGAGCATGGTGTGAGGATCGGGGTTCCAAAGGAGATCAAGACGCACGAGTACCGGGTCGGGCTGACCCCGGCTGGCGCGCGCGAGCTCGTCGCGCATGGGCATGAGGTGGTGGTGGAGCGCGGCGCCGCGTCGGGCATCGGCATCGCCGATGCGGCCTATGAGGCCGCCGGGGCGCGTCTGGCCGATGGCGCGGACGCGGTGTTCGCCGAGGCCGAGCTGATCGTGAAGGTGAAGGAGCCGCAGCGCGCGGAGATCGCGCGGCTGCGCCCCGGCCAGGTGCTGTTCACCTATCTCCACCTCGCCGCCGACCGCGCCCAGGCCGAGGGGCTGATGCGCTCGGGGGCCACGTGCATCGCCTATGAGACCGTCACCGATCCGCGCGGCGCGCTCCCCTTGCTCGCGCCGATGAGCGAGGTGGCGGGGCGGATGGCGGTGCAGGTCGGCGCGCACTGCCTGGAGAAGGAACAAGGCGGGGCGGGCGTGCTGCTGGGCGGCGTGCCGGGCGTGCCGCCCGCCAGGGTGGTGGTGCTGGGCGGGGGCGTGTCGGGCACCAACGCCGCGCGCATGGCGGTGGGGCTGGAGGCGAGCGTCGTCATACTCGACAAGTCCCTGCCCCGCCTGAAGGAGCTGGATCTCCAGTTCGGCCCCCGCGCCACCACGCTGTTCGCCACCGCCGAGGCGATCGAACAGATGGTGGTCGGCGCCGACCTGGTGATCGGCGCCGTGCTGGTGCCGGGCGCGGCAGCACCCAGGCTGATCACGCGCCAGATGATCGGCCGGATGCGGCCG
>DATFDN010000177.1:0-2210 GCA_035252035.1 Acetobacteraceae bacterium
GACCAGGGCCGTCTCAATGGAACGGTCAGCCCCGGTCAGGATCAGCCCCGCCACGGCGAGCGCGCCGCCGCCGAGGACGAGCTTGCCCGCCTTTCCGGCCCCCATCAGCCTGCCGCGCCATCGGCCGAGCGCCTCGCGCGAGAGCGTGCCGACCAGCAGCAGCGGCACCGCCGTCCCCAGCCCGAAGGCCGCCATCACTGCCGCGACACCGGGGATGTCCCGCCCCTGGGCCGCCAGGACCGAGGCCGCCCCGAGCGTTGGCCCCACGCACGGGCTCCACACCGCCCCGAGCAGCACGCCGAGCAGGAACTGCCCGCCCAGCCCCTCCGGCGTGAGGCGCGCGATCATGCGATTGCCCAGGTTGCCCACGCCCGCCGTCGCCAGGGCGAAACGCCGCTGCAACGCGTCGCTGAGCAGGACCGCGCCGAGCATCGCCAGCAGCGCCGCCGAGGCCGTGCGGAACACCTCGCCATCCAGCCCGATCGCGAAGCCGATCGTGGCGACGAACAGGCCGATGCCGACGAACGAGGCGACCAACCCGGCAGCCAGGGCGGCCAGCCCCAGCCGATGCGTCGCGGCGGCGGGGCCAAGGACCAGGGGCAGGAGCGGCAGCACGCAGGGCGATAACGTCGAGAGCACGCCCGCCACGAAACCGAAGCCAATGCTCCCGAATGGCAGGCCCATGAAGCGCGGCCGGGCTCAGGTCTCCGCCTTTTCGAGCAGGGCCTTGATGGCGGAGGGATCGGTCTCCCCGGTGGAGCGGCCCTTCTCGGTGGCGCCGTGGAACACGATCAGCGTGCTCTGCATCCGCGCGCCCATCGCGCGGACGACATCTTTCTGGGTGTCGAAATCGACTTGGTAGATGGCGAGGTCGCGGAGGGCGGGATCGTTCTCAAGCCGGCTCAGGATCGGGCGCTGCTTGGCGCAGGTCGGGCACCAGCTTGCGGTGATGTACACCAGGATCGGCTTGCCCGCGCGCTGGGCGGCCTCGAAGGCCGGCTGGGTGAAGGGCGCCTCGGTCGCGGCCCAGGCGACCGGGCAGGCGGCGACCGCGAGGCTGGAGGCGAGCAGGGCGGCGGATAGCGTTTTGGCGTGGCGCATTTGGGTCTCCCTCTCCGGCATCGGCTCCGCTCCCGGCAAATCAGGCAACGGATGATCCACGTTTCGCCAGGCGCGGCGGAAGGTTACACTGGCGGCTCTTGTCCGGCACGCCTCAAGATGGGGCCTCGCCATCCTGACCGGAGATCGCGCCATGCCGTTCCCGATCACCGAACACATCGCCAAGTCCGAGCGGCACACGAGCTTCTATTTGGCGTGCGGGGCGACGGACGCGCCGGTGATCGTGTTCGTGCATGGCTGGCCGGAGCTCTCACTGAGCTGGCGGCATCAACTGCCTTGCTTCGCGTCCCTTGGCTTCCGGGCCGTGGCGCCGGACATGCGCGGTTACGGGCGCTCAACCGTTCATCCTCGGCAGGAGGATTACGCGCAAGCGCCGATCGTGCAGGACATGATCGAGCTGCTGGATGCGCTCGGACGCGAACGCGCGGTGTGGGTGGGCCACGATTGGGGCAGTCCCGTGGTGTGGAGCATCGCCGCCCACCATCCGGAGCGATGCTTCGGCGTCGCGAACCTGTGCGTGCCCTACATCGCCAAGGGTTTCGCGCTCGACAACCTCATTCCGCTAGTGGACCGCGCGCTCTATCCGGAATCGGAGTATCCCGCGGGGCAATGGGAGTACATGCGCTTCTACGAGGAGAACTTCGCCGCCGCGCACGCGGCGTTCGAGGCGAACGTGCGCAACACGGTCAAGGCGCTGTTCCGCAAGGGCAACCCGGCCGGGCGAGGCCAGCCGTCGCGCACGGCGCTGGTGCGGCGGCAGGGCGGTTGGTTCGGGGGCGCCGGGCAGGCGCCCGACCTGCCGATGGATGGCGACATCCTCACTGAGCAGGACTTGTCGCGGTTCGTCGCCGCCCTTGAACGCACCGGCTTCGCCGCGCCGGACTCCTGGTACATGAACCACGCCCGCAACGCCGAGTTCGCCGCATCGGCGAAGAACGCCGGCAAGCTGACCATGCCCGTCCTCTTCTTGCACGCCGCTTATGATTACACGTGTGACACGACCGGATCGCGGCTGGCCGACCCGATGCGGCAGGATTGTTCCGACCTCACGGAAGTGGTGGTGCGGTCCGGCCATTGGATGGCACAGGAGA
>DATFDN010000178.1:0-3079 GCA_035252035.1 Acetobacteraceae bacterium
CACGGTGATGTCCCCCCGCACCGTCATCACCTGGGCGGAGAACGCGCGCATCTTCGGCGACGTGGGCTTCGCCTTCCGCATGACGTTCCTGAACAAGTGCGACGAGGCCGAGCGGGCGACCGTGGCGGAATACTACCAGCGCTGCTTCAACGAGGAGATCCCGACCGGGCTGATGGGGCGGAAGGTGGCTTAGCGATGGGGGCGCCACCACTCCCCCTCTCCCGCTTGCGGGAGGTCGAGGCGAGGCTCGACTCCCTCTCGGCCCCTGGGGGCGGAGAGGGTTGGGGTGAGGTGGGGGATGGCAGAGGCGGCCTCGTGCGGACAGATGCGGAAATTGTAGCCTTCTCACGGTGCGCTGCTGTTTCCCCCACCTCTCCCCGGCCCTCTCCGCCCCCGAGGGGCGGAGAGGGAGTCATGTCTCGGACCAAAGCACCGTGAGCGGTTCCAACAAGGACAACACCCGCGCCGAGGAGTTCAAGCGCGCCACCGCCGGCGCGCTCCGCGCCTTGGCCGAGCAGCCGGACGTGCAGGTGAACTTCCAGCCTGGCCCTTCGGGCGTCTCCGGCAAGCGTGCCCGCCTGCCGCTGCCAACACGTGCCCTGCCCGTCTCCGAGATGGCGAAGCTGCGCGGCGCGTCGGATGCCATCGCGCTCAGGCTGCGCCATCACGACGACGCGGTACACAGTGCCCGTATGCCGGCCCGGCGCGAGGCGAAGGATGCCTATGACGCGCTGGAGCAGGCGCGGGTCGAGGTGGTCGGATCGCGCCACATGGCGGGCGTCTCCGCCAATCTCCGCTCCAGGTTGGCCGAGGAGTGCGAGGCCGAGGGCTATGACCGGATGACCCGGAAGGACCAGCTTCCGGTCGCCGCCGCCCTCGCCCTCCTCGCCCGCGAGCACATGTCGGGCGAGCCCGCGCCCGAGCCGGCGCGGCGCGTGCTCGATCTCTGGCGCGACACACTGGGCGAGGACGCCGAGGCGGCGTTGGCTGAACTCGGCCGCACCCAGGCCGACCAGCGCGCCTTCACGCGCGCAGCGCGCAAGCTGCTCGCCGCCCTGCAACTCGCCGAGGCGGAGGCGGAGGCCGAGCCCGAGGAGCAGACCGAGGAGGGCGAGGAGGGCGGCGAGTCGAGCCAGCAGGACAACCAGCCCGAGGGCGAGGGCCAGTCTGAATCCGACACCGAGAGCATGGTGGGCGCCCAACCTGACGAGATGCAGGGCGAGGCGGCCGACGACGAGGGCGAGGACAGCGAGGAAGAGGCCGCCGTCGCCGAGGGCGATGACCGTCCCGGTGGCCCGCAGCCCCGGCGCGAACGCCCGAACGTCGATCCCGAGGCGACCTACCGCGCCTATACGCGCCTCTATGACGAGGAGGTGGCGGCCGAGGATCTCTGCGATCCCGACGAGCTGACCCGGCTGCGCCAGCAGCTCGACCAGCAGCTTCAGCATTTGCAGGGCGTGATCTCGAAGCTCGCCAACCGCCTCCAACGGCGGCTGATGGCGCAGCAGCAGCGGTCCTGGGAGTTCGACCTGGAGGAAGGCTTGCTCGACTCCGGGCGGCTGTCGCGGGTCGTGGTCAACCCGCTGCACGCGCTGTCCTACAAGCGCGAGCGCGAGACCGAGTTCCGCGACACCGTGGTCACGCTGCTGATCGACAACTCCGGCTCCATGCGCGGCCGGCCGATCACGGTGGCGGCGATGTGCGGGGACATCCTGGCGCGCACCCTGGAGCGGTGCGCCGTCAAGGTGGAGGTGCTCGGCTTCACCACGCGGGCCTGGAAGGGCGGACAGAGCCGCGAGAAGTGGGTCCAGGACGGCAAGCCGCGCAACCCCGGCCGGCTGAACGACCTGCGCCACATCATCTACAAGGCCGCCGATTCACCCTGGCGGCGGTCGCGCAAGAACCTTGGCCTGATGCTGCGCGAGGGGCTTCTGAAGGAGAACATCGACGGCGAGGCCCTGCTCTGGGCCTATCGCCGGCTGGTGGTCCGGCCCGAGCACCGGCGCATTCTCATGGTCATCAGCGACGGGGCGCCGGTCGATGACTCGACGCTCTCGGTCAACCCCGGCAACTACCTGGAAAAGCACTTGCGGGAGGTGATCCGCGAGGTCGAGACGCGCGACCAGGTGGAACTGATCGCCATTGGCATCGGCCACGACGTGACCCGCTATTACCGCCGCGCCGTGACCATCGTGGACGCCGAGGAGCTGGGGGGCACGATGATGAAGAAGCTGACCGAGCTGTTCGACGAGGACGCGGGCGAGGCGTGGGCGCGCGCCGCGATGGAGCGCGCGCCACTGGTCGCCTAGCCCGGCTCAAGAACCAAGTACGGGAGGAGCGACATGCGCAAGGACATCGCGTTCAAGGCGGAAGACGGGGTTACGCTGAGGGGCTGGCACTATCTTCCGGAGACCTCCTCCGACCGGCACCCGACCATCGTGATGGCGCACGGCTTCTCGGCGGTGAAGGAGATGTACCTCGACCGGTTCGCCGAAGCCTTCGCCGCCGCCGGGCTTGCCTCGCTCGTGTTCGACAACCGCAATTTCGGCGCCAGCGACGGGACGCCCCGCCAGGAGATCGATCCCTGGCGCCAGGTCCGCGACTATCGCGACGCGATCACCTTCGCCGAGACCCTGCGGGAGACCGACCGGGACCGCATCGGCATCTGGGGGTCGAGCTATAGCGGCGGGCACGTCCTGGTGCTGGGCGCGATCGAGCGGCGGGTGAGATGCGTGGTCTCGCAAGTGCCGCTGATCAGCGGACACGCCAATGCCCGCCGGCTCGTCCGCGCGGACTTCATCGCCGGCCTGCACCGGGCGTTCGAGGAGGACCGCCGCGCCCGCCATGGCGGTGGCGCCCCGTCCATGATCCCGGTCGTCTCGGAGAACCCCGCCGGCCCTGCCGCCCTGCCGACGCCGGATTCCTGGGCCTGGTTCACCGAGACCGGGCGCACGCGCGCGCCGTCCTGGAAGAACGAGGTCACGCTGCGCTCCATCGAGATGTTCACCGAATACGAGCCGGGCGCCTATCTCCCGTTCATCAGCCCGACGCCGCTCTTGATGGTCGTGGCGCTGGGCGA
>DATFDN010000179.1:0-2821 GCA_035252035.1 Acetobacteraceae bacterium
GTCACCGGCCAAAGGAAGGGCTTCGACTACGCCCACCAGATCGGCGTCTCCCTCACCATCGACTGGCAGAAGCTGGCCGGGATCCCAGGGTTCAACACGCATTTCGTGATCATCAACCGCGCCGGCCGGAACCTCAGTTCCGACTACCTGGGCGACAATCTCAGCCAGGCTCAAGAGATATTCGGTGCCGGCTTCGACATGGCCGCCCATCTCGTCTATTTCTACGGAGAGGAGAAGCTGCTCAACGACCGGCTCAACATAGCGGCGGGCCGCATCCCAGTGGGCGCGGAATTTGCCGCCTCACCGCTCGACTGCATTCCCATCTCGCTGACACCGCAATGTGGCGTGCCGCGCGCGCTGGCGAACTCGACCGCGTTCACGACATGGCCGCAATCGGGCTGGGCCGGCCGCGTCCGTTATCGGCCGACACCGGAAACCTTCATCCAGACCGGGCTTTACGAGGTGCAGCCATTTCCGGCGGGCGGCCGGAGCGGCTTTTACTGGTCGCTCAACCGTGACACTGGCGTGGCGATCCCCGTGGAGGTGGGCTGGGAGCCGGTGTTCGGCCCCCAGCAGCTTCTGGGTCACTACCGAGCCGGTTTCATCCATGATACATCGGACTACCCGGACCTGCTCTACAATGACTTGGGGGTGCCGCTCGCCTTCAGCACGCTTCCAGGCTACACGCACGGCGGCCGCAATGGATTCTGGGTGATGGCGGACCAGATGCTGGTGCGGAACGGACCCGGCAGGGACCAGGGCATCATCGTGCTGGCCTCCTACGCCCACAGCTCCACAAATACGACCGTGAACAACAATACGGCATTCGCCATGCTCATCGACAAGGGCTTCCTGCCGACACGGCCAGATGATACCATCAGCCTTGCCGCTGGCTGGTTCGGCATCAGCGACCGGCTGCACAAGTTGCAAGAGATTGACATCAGCACTGGCCTGCCGGTCGCGCATGGCTCCATAGGCCCGCAGACGAACGAGTTCGTGCTGGAAGCCGATTACACCTTCCCCGTGTACCGAGGGATCACCGTCGAGCCAGGCATTCAGTACTTCGTCAATCCCAACGCCGACCGCCGGGTGAAAAATGCCGTTGTGTTCGCCGGGCGCTTAAACATCGATTTCTGAAACGCAGAGGCCGAGCTTGAACCGCTTGCTCCTGTCTCCTCGACTCTGCCGGTGGAGGCCATCGAATGAGCCAGGCGCTGGTTGGCAAACTCGGCCTTTGTTGCCTACGCTTCCGCAACCCGCACCCAGCGCCCCTCCAATCATCTCAAGGCGCGGCGCGATCGGGAGATCGAACACGCCGCCAACGGCGCGGAAGACCAGCGCATGTGCGCGACCCATGAACCCGCTGCCGATCAGCCCGACGCCGAGCTCGCGCGCTGGTCCGTTCTGGTCCATGTTCCGGTCCTCTTCGTGTCAACCCGCTTCTGCGATCTGGAAGCCGACCTGCTCGGCCGCGGCACGCAAGTTGGCGTAGCCTCTGCGAGCGTACGTCATCGGATGCGCTTTGGCTGGATCCTGCTCAGCCTCGACGATCAGCCAGCCCGCGTAGCCGGCATCCGCGACTGGCCCGAGGGCAGCGATGAAGTCCACAGCGCCATCACCTGGCACGGTGAAGACGCCGCCCACCACCGCATCAAGGAAACTCCAACCATCGCGCAGCGCCCGCCGCAGCACGTCGGCACGCACGTCCTTCCCATGCACGTGGTTGATGCGGCGTGCCCATTTGCGTGCGACCGCCGCCGCGTCCGCTCCCGCAAAGGTCAGATGGCCAGTGTCGAGCAGCAGGCCGACGCTGTCGGGCGTTCCCTCCATAAGCCGGTCAATTTCGTGTGCGCGCTCGATCACCGTGCCCATGTGATGATGGAATGCGATCCGGACACCTTGCCCGGCCATCCAGTCGCCGAGCCTGCCGATCCGCTCCAGGAACACCGGCCACTCGTCCTCACGCATCACCGGCCGGCGGGCGACCGGTACATCGCGCTGGCCTTGCACCGTGTCGGAGGTTTCGGCGAACACCATCGCCTGGCAGCCGCAAGCCTTCAGCAGATCGAGATGTGGCCGCATGGTCAGGATCTCCTGCTCAACCGTGCGGCGGCGCAGCTCGGCGCCGTACCAGCCGGAGACGAACACGAGTCCGTTCCGGCTGAGCAGGTCCATTAACTCGGCCGGATCATTCGGGAACTTGTTGCCCTTCTCGATGCCGGTGAAGCCAGCTTCCCGCGCCTCCGTCAGGCAGGTCTCAAGCGGCGTGTCGCCGCCAAGCTCCCGCAGGTCATCATTGCTCCAGGCGATCGGGTTGGTGCCGATTCGTACCGTGCTCATGTGTAGCTTCCGTTTAACCAGACGCCTGCCCCGCCAGCGCCCTGACGTAGGCCGCGCGCGCCTCGCGCACCTGCGGCCGCTCCGAGATTTCGGGCACCGCCACGTCCCACCACGCCCCGCCCGCTTCGGTGGTCGCCGCCGGGTCGGTCTCGATGACGATCACACTGGTCCGGTCCGCTGACTTGGCCCGCCGCAGTGCCGGCTCTAGCTCCGCGATGCCGCTCACCTTTTCGGCGGCGGCGCCCAGGCTGCGCGCGTGGGCCGCGAAGTCCACCCAGCTTTCGCGCGCCTTGTGGTCCACGGCGCCGACCAGATTGTTGAACGACTCTCCACCGCAAGCGCGCTGCAACCGGTCGATGCAGCCGAAGCCCCGATTGTCGAGCACGGTCACGATCAGCTTTCGCCCGAGCATCACCGAGGTTTGCAGCTCGGAATTCAGCATCATATAGCTGCCGTCACCGACCATGACGAACACATCCCG
>DATFDN010000180.1:0-14513 GCA_035252035.1 Acetobacteraceae bacterium
TGCACGGCTGGCCCTACGACATTCACAGCTATGTCGATGTCGCCCCCCTGCTGGGGTCGGCGGGGTACCGGGTGATCGTGCCGTATCTGCGCGGCTACGGCACGACGCGTTTCCTTTCGGACGGGACGGCCCGGAATGGCCAGCAGTCAGTCGTTGCCGTCGATATCGTCGCCTTGATGGATGCCCTCAGGATCGAGAAGGCGATCGTCGCCGGTTACGATTGGGGCGCTCGGACGGCCGACATCATGGCGGCGCTCTGGCCGGAGCGCTGCAAGGCCCTGGTCTCCGTCAGCGGCTATCTGATCGGCAGCCCCGAAGCCAACAAGGCGCCGCTGCCGCCCCAGGCTGAGCTCGCATGGTGGTACCAGTTCTATTTTGCCACGGAGCGCGGCCGGGCCGGCTACGAGAAGTACCGGAAGGAGTTTGCCAAGCTCATCTGGCGGATCGCCTCGCCGAAGTGGGACTTCGACGATGCGACGTTCGATCGTAGCGCAAAGGCCTTCGACAACCCGGATCACGTCAGCATCGTGATCCACAACTATCGCTGGCGGCTCGGCCTGGCCCCAGGCGAGCCGGCCTATGACGGTTTGGAGAAGCGGCTCGCCGAAGCGCCCCTCATCGCCGTGCCCACGATCACCCTTGAGGGCGATGCGAACGGCGCGCCGCATCCGGAGCCCGCGTCCTACGCCAAGCAATTCTCGGGCAAGTACGCGCACCGGCTCATCCGGGGCGGCGTCGGTCACAATCTACCCCAGGAAGCCCCGCGCGAATTCGCCCAAGCGGTCATCGACGTGGACGGTTACTGATCGGCGTCGCTCGCCAGTCGATCACTCATGCTCAAGGAGGATGCCATGCAGTCCCGCCGATCGCTTATTCCGCGGCTGCTTGCCGCTGCCGCCATCGCCGGAGGATTGCTGCCGGCCGTCCGGGCCGCCGCGCAATCCGAACGCGGGCCGTCCGCACCGGAATTCACCGGACTCGACGGCTGGCTGAACACCGGGGCGCCGCTGACCATCGCCGGGCTGCGTGGCAAGGTCGTCCTGGTGGATTTCTGGACCTACTCTTGCATCAACTGCCGCCGCACGGTGCCTTACTTGAACCGCTGGCAGGCCGAGTACGGCGCCCAGGGGCTCCAGGTCATCGGGATTCACACGCCGGAGTTCGGATTCGAACGCGCCCGCCACAACGTCGAGGCCTCCGTCCGCGAGTTCGGCATCCGCTATCCGGTCGGGCAGGACAACGGCTTTCGAACTTGGCGGGCCTGGGACAACCGCGCGTGGCCCTCCTTTTACCTCCTGGACAAGGACGGCCAGATCGTACTGGTCCGCGAGGGCGAAGGCCATGCCCGCGAGCTGGAGGGCGCCATCCGAGGTCTGCTCGGCCTCGCGCGCTCCGGCACGGCGGGCCGGCGGGGCGACGACCCCGACCTATCCCATGTCCGCACGCCCGAGATTTACTTCGGATCGCTGCACCCCACGCCGCAGGACCGCGCGCAGTCGCCCCGGCGCGGTGAGGCGGCCTACGCCTTCGGCCAGTCGGCCGGCCCGGCACTGAACCAATACCAACTGGACGGAACCTGGGCGCGGGAGGAGGAGGGCTTGGTGCTTCGCTCGCCTCGCGGCGGGCTTCGGGTGCGCTTCTCGGCGGCCAAGCTTCACTTGGTGGCGGCCGCGCCGCGGGCGGCGGTCTTGCGCGTTAGAGTCGATGGAGGCCCTCCCCGAACGATCGAGGTCGGGCGCCCAACGCTCTACACGCTCTTGGACGGCGAAACCCACGGGGAACACCTGCTCGATTTCGAGGCCGAGACGCCCGGCTTGTCGCTCTTCAGCGCGACCTTCGGCTAGCCGGACCGTCCCCCCGCCTGACCAGCGGCTCCACGAAGCGCGGCTCGGTGTCAGTGTCCCACGGGAACAGGATCCAGGTGTCCTGCGACACCTCGGTGATGAAGCTGTCCACCTCGTCCCGCGCTGCGGGCTTGGCGTAGATGCAGGCGAAATGGGCGTTGGGCAGCAAGGCGCGCACGATCCGCGCGGTGGCGCCGGTGTCGACCAAGTCGTCGATGATGAGAAACCCCGTCCCGTCGCCCGCCGCGGTCGGCGGCTTGACGACGTGCGGGGCGGCGCGCGTGTCCGCGCTCTCGCCCGCGTAGGTCATCACCGACACGCTCTCGACCACCCGCACCTCCAGCTCGCGCGCGACGATCGCGGCGGGGATCAGCCCGCCGCGCGTGACGGCGACAATGCCGCTGAACGGGCCACGACTCATCAACCGCCACGCCAGCGCCCTGGCGTCCCGGTGCAACTGGTCCCACGTCACCGTGTAGTAGTGCGCCGGCATCAGAACAGCCGGCCGCCATCCGGCACCTTGAACTCGGGCTTGACGAGCACGACCGCGCCATCCTCGTCGGGGAAGCCCAAGGTGAGCACCTCGCTGAGAAAGGGACCGATCTGCCGGGGCGGGAAGTTGACCACCGCCGCGACCTGCCGGCCGATGAGCTGGTCGCACTTGTAGTGGACCGTGATCTGCGCGGAGGACCGGCGCACGCCGATCTCCGGTCCGAAATCAATGGTAAGCTGCAAGGCGGGCTTGCGCGCCTCCGAGAACGGCCTTGCATCGATCACCGTGCCGACGCGGATATCCACCCGCTCGAAGTCCTTGGGGTCGATGGTCTCCATGCGCGCTGCCCTCCGGGCTTGGACAATGGGCCAGCTCCACCCCGCTTGCCAACCGGGTTTGGCGTGACCAAGGTCGGCCTTCCTCTCTCGGGATGGAGCCCATGCGCGACTTCCACCTGCCGGGCCGGAGCCCGGCCTTCGCCACCGCCGGCATGGCGGCGACCTCGATGCCAGCGGCGACGCTGACCGCGCTCGATGTGCTGCGCGCGGGCGGGAACGCCCTTGATGCCGCGATCGCGGCCTGCGCCGCGCTGTGCGTGATCGAGCCGCAATCCACCGGGATCGGGGGCGATTGCTTCTGCCTCTACGCGCCGTCCGGCGCGGGCCAGGTGATCGCGCTGAACGGCTCGGGCCGCGCGCCGGAAGCCGCGACGATCGACTGGTTCGAGGCGCGCGGCGTCGCCGCGATCGACCCGCTCTCGGCGCACGCCGTCACGATCCCCGGCGCGGTCGGCGCGTGGGAGCGCCTGCTCGCGGCGCATGGACGGAAGGGCTTGGACGAGTTGCTGCGACCGGCGATCCGCTTCGCCGAGGAGGGCTGGCCCGTGCATCCGCGCGTCGCCTGGGACTGGAAGGAGGCGCGGGAACGGCTGTGGCGCAACCAGGCGCACGCTTTCCTGCCGAATGGCGCCCCGCCGCGCGCGGGCGATCTGTTCCGCCAACCCCAACTCGCCGAGACCCTGCGCGCCATCGCGCGCGGAGGCGCCCGCGCCTTCTATGAAGGTCCGATCGCGGCGGACATGGTGGCCAGCCTGCGCGCGCGGGGCGGGCTGCACACCGAGGCGGATTTCGCCGCCGGGCTGGAGGCGGCGCAGTTCGTCGATCCGATTCGCGCGGCCTGGCGAGGCCACGACATCTATCAATGTCCGCCGAACGGCGTCGGCCTGGCCGCGCTCATGATCCTCGGCATCCTCGAAGGCTTCGGCCCGGCGCCGGACGGCCCCTCGGGCGCGCTGCGCTATCATCGCCACATCGAGGCGGCGCGACTCGCCTATCGCGACCGCGACGCCTTCGTGGCCGATCCCGATCAGGTGGAGGTGCCGGTCGGCCGGCTGCTCGACCCCTCCTACCTCGCCGGACTGCGCGGGCTGATCGATGACCGGCGAGCGATGCGGGACATGCCGGACGCCGGCGAGGCGGTGCTGCCAGCGCATCGCGACACCGTCTATCTCTGCGTCGTTGATCGCGACGGCAATGCGTGCAGCTTCATCAACTCGCTGTTCGACTCGTTTGGCTCGGCGATCCTGGCGGAGCGTTCCGGCGTGATGCTGCACGATCGCGGCTCTGGCTTCCGGCTGGAGCGCGGGCATCCGAACTGCATCGCGCCGCGCAAGCGCCCAATGCACACGATCATCCCTGGCATGGTGATGCGCGACGGGCAGGCGGTGATGCCGTACGGCGTGATGGGCGGCTACTTCCAGCCGATGGGGCACTCGCTGTTCCTCGCCAACCTGCTTGAGTACGGGCTCGATCTCCAGGAAGCGATCGATCATCCCCGCCTGCTGCCGCGCGGGGGCACGGTGCAGGTGGAGCGCGGCATCACGCCGAACGTCTGCGAACATCTCAGCCGGCTCGGGCACGCGATCACGCCGGTGGACAAGCCGCATGGCGGCGGGCAGGCGATCTGGATCGACCGCGCGCGCGGCTGCCTGGTCGGCGCGTCCGATCCGCGCAAGGATGGGATGGCGCTCGGCTACTGAGCCGGGCAGGGGAGGGGAGACGCGATGACCGAGCCATGCGACCTGAGCGCGGTGGAGGCGCGGCGCCTGATCGGGCAGCGTCGCCTCTTGCCCAGCGTGCTGCTCGAAAGCTGCATCGAACGGATCGAGGCGGTCGATCATGCGGTGAACGCGATGGTCGCGCGCGACTATGCGGGCGCTCGTGCCTCGGCGGCGGCGGCCGATCAGGCGGTGACGCGCGGCGCGACGCTCGGCCTGTTGCACGGGTTGCCGCTCGGCGTGAAGGATCTCTTCGAGGACGCCGCCGGGCTGCCCACGACCAACGGCAGCCCGATCTTCCGCGACAACATACCCTCCACCGACTCGCGGACGGTGGCCGCGCTGCGTGCGGCGGGCGCGATCGTGCTGGGCAAGACCAACACGCCGGAATTCGGGGCCGGCGCGAACACCCGCAATGCCGTGTACGGCGTGACTGGAAACCCGTTCGATCCGTCCCGCTCGGCCGCCGGCTCCTCGGGTGGCTCGGCCGTGGCGCTCGCCACCGGCATGGTGCCGATCGCAACCGGTTCGGACACGGGCGGCAGCCTCCGCAACCCGGCTTCGTTCTGCGGAGTCGTCGGCTTCCGGCCGACTCCCGGGTTGGTTCCGAGCGAGCGCCGCGTCCTCGGCTGGTCGCCCCTGCCGGTGCTGGGTCCGATGGCGCGCACCGTGTCCGATCTATGCCTGATGCTCGCGGCGATGGTGGCCGACGACGCGCGCGATCCGCTGGCGGCAACCGTGCATGGCCGGACCATGCGACGCGCCGAGGATTTCGCGCGCCCCGATCCAATCGATCTGTCAACACTGCGCGTGGCGCTGACGCCCGATTTCGGGTTCGCGCCCGTCGAGCGTCACATCGCCGAGGTCTTCGCCGAGAAGACAGGCCTGTTCCGCCACGTGTTCGCCCGAGCCGACGACGCCACGCCCGACTGCGCGGGCGCCGACGAGGCGTTCGAGATCACGCGGGCGCTGGGCTACCTGGCCCAACACCTTGAGAAGGTGCGCACCCGTCCGCAGGATGTCGGGCCAAATGTGCGGGCGAACGTGGAGGAGGGGCTTCGCTACGGCGCCGCCGACGTGGCGCGGGCGCTGGCGTTGCAGACGGCGCTGTATCGGCGCTGGCAGGACTTCTTCGCCGATCGCGACGTGATACTGACGCCCGCGATCACGATCAGTCCGCGTTCCTGGCGCGAGCTCTATCCGGCCGAGATCGATGGGCGGCCAACCCGCACCTATTTCCATTGGCTCGCGCTCGCCTACGCCGTGACTCTCGCGGGCCATCCCGCGCTGTCGCTGCCGGTGGGGCTGGACCGGGCAGGGATGCCGTTCGGTTTGCAGATCGTTGGCCCGCGCGGCGGCGATGCCTTGGTGCTTTCAGTTGCGATGGCGCTGGAGTCGATGCTCGCCGGCGATCCGCGCACCGCGCGTCCCATCCCCGATCTGGCGGCGCTGCGCGCGGCCGCGCCGCTCAAGGCGAGTCCCGGGTTTATGGGGTTCGACTGAGTCGCCGGGCGAAACGGAGCGGTTTCGGATCACATTGAAACAACCCGTTTCCGAGTGCGGGCCGCCCTGCCGCTTGGAATCGAAGCGGGCGTCCCGAGGGACGCCCGCTGATCGAGCCCGCGGACTTGGCCGCTTACGACGAGACGATGTTGAGCCCGTTGGTGCTGCCGACGAAGCTGATGGTGGTGCCGTCCCTCAAGGTGACGGCGCCGCCGCCGGCTGCGAGCGTGGACCGGACGGCCGTCGCCGCGGTGTTGGAGCCGGGGGCGCCACCATAGAGCGTGTCGTAGCCGGTCAGCGCGAGATTGTCGCCGGAATGGGTGAGGAAGATCGTGTCCTTGCCCGGCGTTACCGTGGTGCCGGCGATGGTGCTGAGCAGGCTGGTATTGGCGACGAAGAAGGTGTCGGTGCCGCTGCCGCCGACCAAGCTCTGGTTGCCGCTGCCCGCGACCAGCGCGTCCCTGCCCGAACCGGCCCAGAGCAGGTCGTTGGCATCGGCGGAGTAGCTGCCAAAGATCAGGTCGTCGGTGCTCGACGGCGCGCCGTAGATCGTCTCGCTCCCCGCGCCCGCCACGAGCAGCGCGCCGGGCGCGGAGGCGCCACCCGTGCTGGGGCTGGCGTAGAGGATGGTGTTGTTGGCCGCGCCCACGATCGTGTTGCCGCCGGTGCCGCCAGTGATGAAGTTGGCGGTGTTGGTGCTAGCTTCGCCGGCGTAGAAGAACACCGAGCCGCTATGGCCGACGAGGCCGGTGACGCCGGGGCTCGCGCCGGCGAAGATCGTGTCGGCGCCGGAAACAATGTTGATCAGGCTCAGGCCGCCGCCGAGGCTGACCTGGCCGGTGCCGGCCAGGTTGTATTGGTTGCTACCGCTGCCAGCCGCCACCGAGTAGAGGCCCGACATGTTGAATACGTCATCGCCGTTTCCGGTCGCGACGGAACCGCCACTGCTGGTGACGGCGATGGGGCCGTCGCCGCCCACGAAATTCGACGGGCCCGTGAAGACGGCGAGAGGCGAGCCGCCGCCCGAGGCATCGACCACGTAGCCATACCCGGCCGGCACGTTGACCACGCCAGGGCTGGTGATGACCAGCTCGTTCTGCCCCGTGGCGGACGCTGGCGGGACGGTCCCGCCAGCGCCGGAGACGGTTGCGACGGTGAGGCTGCCGGAGGATAGAATGGAGGCGAGGGTGGAGGCGATGCTCTGCGCCAGCGCTGTGTTCGACGACCCCGTGAATGTTGTGGTTATCGAACTCCCACTCGCACCGGGGATGGTTATCGTAGCCATTCAGGGTCTCCGTTCAGCTTTTTGGACGGCGCAGCAGCAAACTATAGGCGGACCAATATCCCACTGTGGTTTCACCATACAAGCCGCTTGTTGTTGCGACGCATTCGACGTTGCATTTTCGCATCACTAAGCGGCGTAGTATGGAATCCGATGCTACAGGGCCGGCAAGAAACGGCGAACAAACATCTCGTGAGCGCGCGCGGGGAACCGGGGAGGAGGGCGCGTTCTTCGCCGCCGCGAGGCGGATGAGAGGGCGCGCGCTTGAAATGTCCGCCCTTGAAATGTCCGTTAAAGTGCCGCGGGCATCAGCACCTGCACCAACTCCGAGATGCAGGTCGCCTTGAATGCCCTGCCGTGTCTCGGTTCGACCACCACGGCCTCGCGCGAGCGCCACAGCGTCCACTGCCGTAAGGAAGAGCCAGCCGGATAGAGCGCGATCACTTCCTCGTACTCCGCTCCATCGACGCAATGATCGAGCTCAACCACGACGCGGATGGCATGATACTCGGCCCACCCCCTCAGGATGAGCAGCTCGGGAACCGAGAAGGCGATTCCGAACGGCGCGGCAGAACCGCCCGACATGTCCGCCGAACGGATGGCGACTCGGTCAGTCGAGCCAGAGACGCGTGATGTGGCTGCCATGTATTGTGCCCTCGCGAGACCGAATGTCGCCTTGCCCGACATGTCCGGCACAATGAGTTCACGGAGCCGTGATAGCAAGTCCCACATTTGAGACTCCGCAATTCATGTCAGCACAGGCCGGAGCATGGCCCCTGGGCATATCTTGATTCCCAAGAACTCCATTCGCCGCGTGCTGGCAACCCGCGGCGGCGCGCAAATCACGGTCCGTGGCTAGGCGTGCCTCCGATGCAACACCTTCCGCTTTCCCGGCCGGATCACGATGCCTAGCATCGTGAGGTGATGCCGCTCGAACGAGCGGAGCGGAGAGGCCAGACGGGGGGTAGAAGTATGAAAATCAATGAGGTCACGCTGACAATCTTCACCTGGGATGGCATTCCGCCCACAACGTATCATCAGGGCGCGGTCGCGTCCGGCGCCTCCACTCTCGGACTCCTGCGAATCGGCACGGACCAGGGACTCGAGGGCCATGCCTTCCTTGGCTCGGCGGGCCATCCAGCCGCGCTGGACGGCCCGCACGTGATCCGGAGTCTCAAGCCCTTGCTGATGGGCCGCGATCCGATGCAGCGGGAGCGCATCCATCAGGACATGCGGCTGCTGTCGCGCACCGTCGGCTACCGCGCGATCGGCGCCGTCGATACGGCGCTCTGGGATCTCGCGGGCAAGATCGCCAGCCAGCCCGTCCATGCGCTCATGGGCACATGCCGCACCGCGATCGCGGCGTACGCCAGCAGCCAGTTGCTTCCCGACGAAGGCGCCTATGTGGACCAGGCGCAGGCGTTCAAGGCCGAGGGCTGGCGGGCCTACAAGATCCATCCGCCGCGCGATCCCGACCGGGACATCCGAATCTGCGGAGCGGTGCGCCGGGCGGTGGGGGACGATTTCCGGCTGATGCTCGATTCAACCTGGGGCTACAGCTACCCCGAGGCGCTGCGCGTCGGCCGCGCCATCGAAGAGATGGGTTTCTACTGGTACGAAGATCCGCTCGCCGACGAAGACATCTACGGTTACGTGAAGCTGCGCCAAAAACTCGACATCCCGATCATGGCGACGGAATACCCGGCCGGTGGGCTCGACACCTATCCGATCTGGCTCACCGAGCGCGCGACCGATTACCTGCGCGGCGACATCCCCAACAAGGGCGGCCTGACGACCATGCTCAAGACCGCGCACCTGGCCGAGGCGTTCGGCCTGCGCTACGAGGTGCATCACAGCGGCAACTCGCTCAACAACCTTGCCAACCTGCACCTCTGCATGGCGGTCCACAACACCACGATGTTCGAGGTGCTGCTGCCGCACGGGGCGCACAAATACGGCATGGCGCGCGAATTGGAGATCGACCGCGACGGGATGCTGCACGCGCCAACCGGGCCGGGCCTTGGCGCGGAGATCGACTTTGGGTTGATCGAGCGGAAGATCGAAGCAGTTCTGCGCTAGGAGCGTTCGGGGCGGGGACGGCGGCACCCTCGACGCCGCCGCCGCAGCGGGGCTAGGCTCCCTCGCGAGAGCGTCGATGCGAGGAACCTCCATGAGCGGTGAAGATTGCCTGGCTGGTGTGCGAGTGCTGGATCTCACGCAGTTCGAGGCCGGTCCCTCTTGCACCGAGGCGCTCGCGTGGCTGGGCGCCGAGGTGGTGAAGGTCGAGAACCCGAGGGGCGGCGATCCGGGACGCGCGATCAATCCGCCGCCGGGGCAGGACGCACATTATTTCCTGCAATACAACGCCAACAAGAGATCGATCACGGTCAACCTCAAGGACGAGCGGGGGCGCGATCTCGTCAAGCGGCTCGCCCGCAAGGCCGACGTGTTCGCCGAGAACTTCGCGCCCGGCGCGATCGAGCGGCTGGGCCTCGGCCCGGAGGTGATCCGGGCGCTCAATCCGGCGTTGATCTACATGCAGGTGAAGGGCTTCGGCGAGGGCTCGCCGTTCGAGAGCAACCTCGCTTTCGACATGATCGCGCAAGCCTGCGGCGGACCCATGAGCATCACCGGCGAGGCGGAAGGGCCGCCGCTGAAGCCCGGCCCGACCATCGGCGACACTGGGACCGGGATGCTGATGGCGATTTCCGTCCTTGCCGCGCTCTACCGGCGCACGCGCACCGGCACGGGCGAGCATCTGCAAGTCGCGATGCAGGACGCCATGTTCCAGTTCGTCCGGGGCGCCTTTGCCACCACGACCCGCACCGGACAGGCGGCGCAGCGCGCGGGCGCGGGCAGCGTGCTCGCCCGCAATCCGCCGATGGGGATCTATCCGTGCAAGGGCGGCGGGCCGAATGACTACGTCTATGTCTACACCAGCCGCGCCAATCCGGAGCATTGGCGCCGGCTGCTCGGCGTGATCGGGCGCGAGGATCTGATCGGCGACCCGCGCTTCGAGAGCTCGGAGGCGCGGCTCGCCCGCGAGGCCGAGGTGGACGCGATGGTTGCCGCCTGGACCCGCCAGCACGACAAGGCCGAGGCCATGCGCGTCATCGGCGCGGCGGGAATCCCCGCCGGCGCGGTGCTTGATACGGCCGAGCTGCTGGCCGACGAGTCGTTCCACCGGCGTGGCATCCTGCAAACCGTGCATCACCCGACGGCGGGCCAGTACACCATGCCCGCCTGGCCGGTGCGCTTCGCGGGCAAGCCGCCGCCGCTCAAGCCGGCGCCGCTGCTCGGCGAGCACACCGAGGACGTGCTGCGCGCCTGGCTTGATCTCGACTCCGACGCACTCGGCGCGCTGCGCGGCGGCGGCGTGCTGGGGTGAATTGCCATGGCCGGACCACGCAATCGTAAAGACGGACGCACGAGGAGACGACCTCATGGCTGAGATCACCGGCTCGGAAATCCTGGCCCGATGCTTGAAGAGGGAAGGGGTGGAAGACCTCTTCTATCTCATGGGCGGGCCGATGCTGCTGGCCGAGTCGACCTGCATCAAGGAAGGCATCCGCATGATCGATGTCCGCCACGAGCAGGCGGCGGCGTTCATGGCGCAGGCGTACAGCCGGCTGCGGCAGACGCCCTCGGTCTGCATGGCGGCAAGCGGGCCAGGCGTGACCAACCTCGTCACGGGCGTCGCCAACGCGCTGATCGATTGCGCGCCGGTGGTCGCGATCGGCGGGTCAAGCCCGATCAGCCAGTTCGGGCGGCAGGTGTTCCAGGAGATCGATCAGGTCGCCTTCATGCGCGGCGTGTGCAAATACACCGACCGCGTCCACAACCTGAAGCGCATTCCCCAGCAGGTGAACTTCGCCTTCCAGAAATCGATGTCGGGCAAGCCTGGCCCGGCCTACCTCGATTTCCCCGGCGACATCCTGTACCAGAAAATCGACGAGGCGCAGGTGGATTGGAGCTTCGCCGGCCGTCCGCTGCTGAACGCGCGCCCGCTGGGCAATCCGCGGCAGGTCGCGCGGCTGATCGATGCGCTGGCCAGCGCGAAGCAGCCGATCCTGCTCTCCGGCAGCGGGGTGATCTGGTCGCAAGCCTGGCAGGAGATGCAGGCGCTGGTCGATAAGGTCGGCATTCCCTTCTACACCACCCCGCAGGGCAGGGGGGTCGTGCCGGACGACCATCCGTGCTCCTATCTCGCCTCGCGCAGCAGCGCGTTCCGCGACGCGGATCTCATCGTCGTGCTGGGGACGCGGATGAACTACATCATCGGCCATGCCGCGCCGCCCCGCTTCGGCGCCAACGCCACCATCGCGCGCATCGACATCGACCCCGACGAGATCGCCACCGCCGCCCGCTTCGTCGATATCCCCATCGTCGGCGACTGCAAGATGGTGCTCCAGCAGATGCTGGACGGCATCGGCACGCGGGTTACCACGGATACCTACAAGGCGTGGCGGCAGAAGCTCGCGGAGAGCGAGGCGGCGAAGCGCGGCGGGGCGGGCGGCAACAGGTACGCCGAGGACGGCGACATCCATCCGATTCGGCTTTTGGAGGAAATCAAGAACTTCATGCGACGCGACGCGATCCTGTGCGTCGATGGGCAGGAGGTGCTGAACTACGGCCGCCAGACCATGCCGACCTTCGCGCCGGGCCACCGCCTCAACTCCGGCCCGTTCGGCACCATGGGCGTGGGCCTGCCATTCGGCCTTGGCGCCAAGGTCGCCAAGCCCGATACCCAGGTGATCGTCGTGCATGGCGACGGCTCGTTCGGATTGAACGCGATGGAGCTGGACACGGCCGTGCGGCATCGCATCCCGGTCCTGGTCGTCATCAGCCTGAACGGCGGCTGGACGGCGGACCCGAACCGGGACAAGCCGGGACGGGATCTGGGCTACACGCGCTTCGAGAAGATGGCCGAGGCCTTGGGCTGCTACGGCGAGTACGTCGAACGGCCCGAGGACATCCGCCCCGCGCTGGATCGCGCGCAAGCCAAGGTGGACGAGGGGATGGTGGCGCTGGTGAACGTCAAGACCGACTACCGCGCCCGCTATGGCGGGGTGGCGTTCTCCGACTACTCGACGTGAGGCGGGGGCAGCACGACTCCCTCTCCGCCCCTTAGGGGCGGAGAGGGCCGGGGTGAGGTGGGGGAGATACCGGCCGCTGGTAGGGCCAGGAGGTCGCCACACCTCACCGTCCGATGCTCGTCAGACCTTCCTGAGAGTCGCAACCGAAACATGCGGCCAGCTAAGGCCAGCGAAGTTCAGCAGCACGGTCTGCGTGTACTGGAGCTGATGGTACGGCGGCTTTCCGTGTTCCTCAACCGTTTCGATCCAGAAGATGGCGGTCATCTGGGCGGCGTCCGCGTTCGGGCCGTCCTTGGTTCCCACCAGGAACGCGATGTTGTCGGTCCCGCCGCCGACAAGGGGTGCGGCCGGGGCGGTCGAGATACTCAGTACCGTCGTCTTGGTGATCTTCTGGTCCTTGATGGCGTCCGTGAGCACGGAGTTCGGATTATCGACCATCGATTGGTGGATTTCTCCCAGCAGCGGCGGCTGCGGGAGCCGGAACTGCGACGGCTTCGAGAGGTCCGTTTCTGGGAATGGGATCAGCTTCGCCGGATTGCCGATGACGAACGGCGTGATGTTGGTCGGCTGGATCTGGGGGCCGCCGTTGACCGTGATCGCCTGCCCTTGGGCGTTGATCGTGGTCCCGTGCGGGATCGAGGCCATGCGCACCACGGATGCCTTTTCCTCGGGATCTTCCGTGGCCGGCACGCTCGCCCACACGCCTGGCTCGGCGTGGATTCCGATCTTGAGCAGCCGGTCGCTGATCTGCTGCAGGTACGTCACGCCAAAAAGGTCGATATCCGGCTGCACAAATCCACGGTTGGGGATGTTGCCCGGAATCCGGGTGAACTGAAGCGTTTCCCGCGTCAGATTCAGCTCAAGGACGCGATCCTGCTTCGGAGGGTCGCCGGGCAGGCCGACTTGGTGCGGGCGCCAAATGGCGTTGAAACCGTGTCCTTTCCACGTGCCGGGAAGCTCCGCCAGCGGACCGAGCGGATTTGGTGCGCGTGCCAGGGCAGCAGCCTTAGGCTCCATGCGCAAGGGGTCGGCGGAGCGCCACTCAAAGCCTGGTTCGAACTCCATTACTGTCTCTCCTTCGGTTGACCCTCTGTAGGGAACTCGCCGCCAGCCTGTCTGCTACGCCGCGTGGCCATGGCATTCCCCAGCCGCGATCCCGCGCGCTGGCGCTTCAGTTTCATCCGGCATTGATTTCCTCCGAGGGGTGCTCGTTGCCAGGGACAATGCGCTTCCCTGACGGGCGTCGAGGCGACACAACATTGGTGTGTGCTTAGCGCCCTGTTGCGTATGCAAGCATGTCCGCGCGTGAAGCCGGTGTGAGTCAGATCACACCAAAAGTTGTTTTCCAGGGCTACAATGATTGGTTTCGGACGAAAACCCGCGTGAGGGCGCGATCGACGTCAAACCGGCTTCCGCCGCACCCCGGACGGCAAGTCCGCGAGGCGCGCCATCTCGCCGCGCGCCAGCAGGCCGGGATCGGCAAGGTACGCCTCCGCCATCGGCATGGCGTCAACGCCCCAGAACACCGTGCCGTCCACCGCGAGGCTGGGCACCCCGAACACGCCCGCGCCGATCGCTTCGTCGGTCCAGGCGCGCAGGCGATCCTTGGCGGCTCGCTCCGTGATGAGCCTCTCGAAATCGCCCGCCCCGAGCCGCGCGCACAGCTCATCCCGCTCCACCGGATCACCGGGATCGCGCCCCTCCGCCCACACGAAGTCGAACGCCGCGCGCACCACCTCGGGCCGGCCATCCAGGGCGGCCAGCAGACGAAGGGCATCAAGCGAGCGGAACGGATGCGAGGGCGGAAAGCGGAAGGGCAACCCTGCCTTGCCGGCCATGAACTGGCACAGACGATACGTATGGAGCCGCTTCGGCGCGATCTCGGCCGGCCCAAGTTGGCCCCAATGCTTGAGCAGCGCCGCGAGCACCACGGGGCGGAACCAGACCCGCCGCCGCCCCGCCAGCGCTTCGACCGCGGGCAAGGCCAGGTAGGCGAAGGGGGAGACCAGGTCGAAATACCAGATCACGTCCGGGCGGGCCGTCGCCTCGCTCATTGGCGCCCCCGCCTCAGCCCGCGAGTTCGCGCGAGCGCGCCGTCGCGGCGGCGATGGCGCGGCTCATTGCCTCCGGCCACGCATCCGGGGCCATCAGCACCTCCAGCGCCCGCTCGGTGGTGCCGCCGGGGCTGGTGACCGCGCGGCGGAGGGCGGCGGAATCTTCGTCCGTCGCGGCGAGCAGC